>JBJTRB010000001.1:0-10164 GCA_046075925.1 Bacteroidota bacterium
TGGGCGACGATCGGGAAAGAAGTAGCGCATATCGAAGAGGCCACCTTGCAGGATGTGAAGGATTTCTTTTTCCGTTTTTACACACCTGACAACGCAGTGCTGGTCGTAGCTGGAGGTGTTCAGGATGGGAAAGTGCTTGAGCTGGCCGAGAAATGGTTCGGCGGTATTCAACGTAATATCGGCAAGCGTGAAGCGTATCCGGTCGAACCGGTCCAATCCGAGCAACGTCGGCTCGAGGTTCGCTGCGACATCCCTTATGATGCGCTTTACATGGCCTTTCATGCATGTTCACGACTGGATCCTGATTTTTATGCCACCGATCTGCTCACCGACGTGTTGTCGCGTGGAAGGTCGTCGCGACTCTATAATCGGTTGGTGAAAGAGCAGATGCTTTTCAGTGATGTTCATGCTTACCTGACGGGTGACATGGACAAGGGTCTGGTCGTAGTAGAGGGAAAACTGATCAAGGGCGTTCCGATTTCCCAAGCAGAGGAAGCAGTACGAAAAGAACTGGATCACATCATGAACGAGGCCGTTGAGCAGCACGAATTGGACCGCGTCAAGAACAAGGTGGAATCCACCATTGAATTTTCTGAAATGGAATTGTCCAGCCGTGCGTTATCCCTCGCTATCGCCGAAAGCATGGGCGATGTGAATCTGGTCAATACGGAGTTGAAAAATTATTCAGCCGTCACCGTTTCCGACCTGCAAAAGGCCGCTCGCAAGGTGTTCCTCCCGACCAATTGTTCCATACTTCATTATCTCTCCGCCTGATGTCCGATTCTGTTCTGGAAAACTCATCATCTGTTAACCGCTTAGTCGCCCCGGATACCCTTCCAGTCAGCAAGGTGGCTATACAACAAGCCGTCACGTCCAAGCTGACCAATGGAATTACTGTCCACTCTATCGATGCTGGATTCCAGGATCTGGTCCGTGTGGAATTCCTGTTCGAGAACAAGGTCTTCAATCCGGATTCTCCGGCACTGGTTTCCGCCGTCAATCGGCTCGTAACCGAGGGCACCTCCCGCCATACCGCACTTCAGATCGCTGAGATGGTGGATGATTACGGCGCTTTTTTGGAAACAGAAGAGTCGGCGGATACTTGTTCCGTCGTATTGTATACGCTTAACAAGCATCTTGATAAGACCTTGCCGGTGGTGCGCGAAGTGCTTACCGAGGCGGCCTTCCCGGACTCTGAGGTGGAATTGTACCGTCGAAATCAGATCCAACGTCTGGTTGTGGAAAACGAAAAAGTCAATTCAATCGCCCGAAGGAAATTCAATCAGCTGCTCTTCGGTGAACATCATCCGTATGGACATTTGGTTACTCGTCGTGATTACGAAGCCTTGACGCATGACGACCTGCTTCAGTACCATCGTGCCAATTATTCTGCTGATCGTTGTGTGATTTTCGTTGCAGGCAGGGTCACGGATGAAACGCTTCGTGTATTGGAAAAGGAATTCGGCTCCGAAAAGTGGGGTGCTTCGAATGCCGTTCAGAAACAGTTCGGTTCCATACAATCCACAGAAGCGAAGCTGCATTTTCAGGAAAAAGAAGGCGCATTGCAATCAGCCATTCGAATCGGAAGAAGCATGATCACCCGCTCTCATCCGGATTATCCTGGTATGGCAGTACTCAATACCTTATTAGGAGGTTATTTCGGTTCGCGACTGATGTCGAATATTCGTGAGGACAAAGGTTATACGTACGGAATAGGTTCGGCTATGGTCTCTCTGCGAGAAGCGGGCTACTTTTTCATCTCCACCGAAGTAGGCGCTGACGTCACCAATTCAGCATTGGAAGAAATCTATAAGGAAGTCCACCGCTTGCAGCAAGAGCCTGCCGACATCGCTGAGTTGACGACTGTCCGTAATTACTTGTCCGGGACATTCCTTAAAAGTATCGATGGGCCTTTTGCGTTGATCGATCGCTTCAAAACCCTGAAGCTTTCCGGTCTTGGTTACGACTATTACGATAAGTACCTCGAAACCGTCCGTAACATCCAACCGCAACAATTGCAGGAGCTGGCCATACGTTATTTTCAGAAAAACAATCTCTTAGAATTGGTAGTTGGGCTGAAAAAATGAACCGAGTATCCATATCAGCGATAATCCGTATGGGCATTTGTATGTCCTTCGCTTTGCTTGTATGGGAAACCGCTTATTCACAGAGCTTCCACATCCGATGTTTGTCCATCGGCACAAATGGAGGCGTCACGATTACGTGGGATAGGAATGGACTCAATGGATCCGTGTTCCAATCGTATGGCATCTTTTATAGTAACTCTTCTTCAGGACCATTCGCTGCAGTAGACAGTGTTTTTTTGTTCAATGATTCTGTTGCAACTCATACCGGTGCGTCAGCCCTTTCGACTCCCGCATGGTACTTCATCCAATTCCGTCCCAACGATGGTTCTGCACCGCTTTACTCTGATACCGTCCGTGCGTTGCAGTTATCGGTCCTGAATCCTGGTAGCGGTTTCGCGAATCTGGCTTGGAATCAGATGCAGTTACCTCCAGCGCCGACTGCGGGTGCCTATTTTCACATTTGGCGTGAATGGCCACGGGGCATTTTTGTCTTGATTGATTCTGTGACGCTGTCCGGCGCTCCGAATCCGGTGCTGTACAGCGACCTGATTTCGATTTGCAACGACTCGATCAACTACCGAATCGAACTCATGGATGCCGGTGGTTGTGTTTCAGTTTCTAATCTGGATGGCGATTTGTTCAGGGATCTGCAACCTCCTCCGCAGCCTGTTCTTGATTCGGTCAGTGTGAACGCCACCGGTACGGTCGATGTCGGATGGCCAGCAAGCGTATCTCCGGATGCTGTGGCTTATGTGCTTCTGCAAGGCGTTGGTTCGATTTGGACTCCGATCGATACCAATTTCGGCCGCACAAATACCTTCAGTGCAACCACAGTGAGCGGATCCTCCCAGCCGGTTTCGTTTCAAATCGTAGCAGTGGACAGTTGCGGCAACCCCAGTTCTCAGAGCGCATCCCATACGACCATGTATTTGCAGGGAGTTTTTCTGGAATGCGAAAAAGCGGTCGCCTTGACATGGAATCCCTACACCTCCTGGGGAAGTCCCGTCACCTATGAAGTGCTTCGAAGCGCTTTGGGCGGTTTGTTTTCTTTGCAGGCAGTGGTCAGCGACCCGCAATATTATGATACGCTGCTCACTGCCGGAGTCACCTATTGCTACGCTATCAGGGCTCGTCATGTCCCTACAAATAGAACAGCGACTTCCAGCACGTTCTGTATCACTCCCGATTTTTCGCCTGCACCGAACTTGTGCTCTATTCGAAGTGTATCGGTTGCCGGTCCTGGCTTGATACGTGTCATTGCAGCGGTCGATCCGGTTGCGGCTGTTTCCGGTTATGAACTGCTTCGTTCGAATTTCCCTACCGGACCGTTTGTCACAGTTGCCACTATCAATGGCTCAGGCTCGCCCACTATCACCTTCCAGAATAACGCTCCATTTACAGACGATCGCGTTTACTATTATCAGGTCATAACGATCGATTCCTGTGGGCTCAATGCCTTGGGTTCGCAGGTGTCAAAGTCTATCCTGCTCAAGGGCAACTCTGGTATGGATGCTATAAATACCTTGCACTGGACGGATTATTCCGATTGGCCTACTGGTGTGGATCGGTATAACGTCTATCGGAAAATCAATGGAATCACCGAACCAGTACCTATTGCAGTGATTCAACCCGGAAATTCGTTCTCGATTTCCGATACGGTAATCGATGACTATTTCAGTGATGGAACCTTCTGTTACGTTGTAGAGGCGATTGAAGCAATTGGTAATCCGAATTTCTTTACCGATTCTGCCAGGTCGAATGAAGTGTGTCTCGTCCAAGAGCCAGGTGTCTATGTTCCGAATGCATTCCATCCGGGTGGTGGTATCAATGAAGTCTTCCGGCCCTATCCGGTATTCCTTTCTCGTGAGGATTATTCGTTCGCGGTCTACAATCGTTGGGGTGGAGTGGTCTTCACCACGGACAACATCGAAGCCGGTTGGGATGGTACTGTTGATGGAGCATCCTGTCAGGAGGCAGTGTATGTATACCGCATACAGGCGCGTAAAACGGACGGAACTCTATTTGAAAAAGTGGGAAGTGTGACCTTGATACGATGAAGTCATGCGCCAATGTTCATTCGATAATATCCCAAGATGAATAAGATCAGGAAAATAGGCATCATCACCACAGGAGGTGATTGCCCTGGGCTGAATGCAGGAATCCGTGCCGTGGTCCGGACATCCATCTTCCATCAGCTGGAAGTCGTTGGAGTGGTCAGAGGTTATGAGGGACTCATTGATAATTCCATCATTCCGCTTTATTCTCACTCGGTAAGTAACATCTTACAACGTGGGGGTACCATTTTGAAGACGGCCAGAAGCGAACGTTTCAAAACGGCTGAGGGACGAAAACTGGCATGGGATAATCTGGTTGCTGCCGGAATCGATGCGTTGGTGGTGTTGGGAGGCGACGGTTCATTTCGCGGGTTGAACACTTTTCTTTCAGAATACGATATTCCGGTGATCGGAATGCCCAAGACCATCGATAACGATATACACGGAACCGATTACGCCATCGGATACGACACAGCACTCAATACCGTTGTCCAGGCAGTTGATAAGATCAGAGATACCGCCGACTCCCACGATCGCCTCTTTTTCGTAGAAGTGATGGGTAGGGATGCAGGAATGATTGCACTGCAAAGCGGAATAGGTAGTGGTGCAGAAGCCATTCTTATTCCTGAAACCACCACCAGGATCGAACAGATCGTATCCATTCTCAATCGAGGATGGGAGCGAAAGAAGACATCCATGATCGTGATTGTGGCTGAAGGAGATGATTCGGGTGGTGCTTACAAGATCGCACAAGAAGTGAAATCGCGCTTCAGTCAATACGATACGCGCGTCAGTATACTTGGCCATATGCAACGAGGTGGAAGCCCTACATGCTTCGACCGTGTTCTTGCTAGTCGATTAGGTGTGGCAGCAGTGGAATCCCTGTTGACAGGAAGAAGAGGGGAGATGGTGGGTATCGTCAACAATCAAGTGACGCATACGCCTTTGGAAGTCGTTGTGTCGAACAAAAAGGAGTTTCCTATGGACCTCATGCGGGTGGCAGAGGTGCTGTCTCTTTGAGCTTTACAGATAAGCAAGGGCATCCGGACCGGTGTTGAATATCAGGTCGATGATGCTGGGATCCGAAATGAATCCATGCCGGTCTGAAAAAACCTGCTTATAGGTTTTTTCCATTTTCGAGCCTTCCGATCGTGAGTCCCAATATGTTCGATAGTCATGAGGCTGATTTTCATACGGCGAAAATCCCTCGGTGATTTTCAAGTCCCGGTCCTGTTTCAGCCATCGGAGTATCAACTGTAATAGTCTGTTGTTCAGGGAAACCAACGTGGTATGACTTGAAAAAAGGGTCTCTTCCAGGCTGTCTCGATAGAACTCGTAATAAGGTGCGTGTGAATAGGCCGATTCGATGCTTTTCCAGTGTGAGCGTTTCCACTCCTCATCCAGTGCGATTGAAATTTCACAGATCGGTTTTCTCCAACGGTCGACATGGTTGATGGGTACGGATAAAAGAATGGGTCCGTTCGCTCCGATGATAATACACCTGTTCCGGATTGATTTCTTCACGAAATGTTCGTGGTGTTCCAACAAGGGGTCACTACTTCTGAGCAACATGCTCAGGTAACTGATCGGAGGTAAATAGGCAATCGGGAAAATAGACGGCATATCACTGCCTTTCATAGGCGCCCAGGTCGGGTCCGGTGCCGATGGGTCGGATGTTTCCGATCAAATCTTTTGTCAAGACGGGATCTATCAGAAGAACGGATGGATCACCGATGTCGATGCCCGGTGAAAGGGAGTCAAGCCGATAATCGTTGTTCTCAATGTCTTCGAACTTCGGCTTGTTGTTGAAATAATCCGAGCGAAGGATGTTATCGAAATAACGGGTGTTCGACGTGCTGTATGAATTATCTAACTTGAGAAGGCAGTGGTCGAACTTGAAGTTGGACTGAGCAGTGGTGGAGCGGGGGAAAGAATCCACTCCGATTTCCGTTTCCAGATTGCCATGCACGATGCAGTTCCTGAATACTGCATCCATCCGGCGTACGCCAAAATCATAATAGTTGTTCAAGGTGATGGCCGGGTCGGTACGGCTGCCATCGGTCCAGTAATTTGCAAAGGTGCATTGGAAAAACTGATAGTCGCCGCCAATCAACAAGTTGGCGGTTTGTGCTCCGCAATTGGCGAAAACGGAATTATATGCTTTCACCACGGCGCCGAGTCCTTTCAGACCGTTCACCGCCATGTTTTTGATGATGGTGTTTTCCAAGCGCAAGGTGGTTGCTCCCGGAGCGAATACGGTATCCACCTGTATGCCGATCGTGCCGTTTTTAATGATGGCATTCCGGATCACTGAATTTCTGCTGCCTGGACCGATTTCCTCCACGCCGTTGATGATTCGGTTACGTGTGATGTTGGTGAGCCAGATGCCGTACCATTGTCCGGGTATGTCTTTGAAGTCATTGCCTAATCGATCGCCCTGAACAGTGACAGGGTTGCTCTCGGTGCCGTCGATATTCAAGGTGCCGGATGACAGCACGACGATGCCGGAGCCGGGATGGATATGGACATTGGTGCCAGCATTGATGTTAAGGGCGCAGCCGGAATCCACTACTGCAAGTCCGTACACGACGTGAGGCTTGTCGTTAGTCCATGTCTCATCACAAAGGAGGAAAGCGCCACCGGAGGGGGAGCGGTGGAAGTAGGCATCTTGTCCCCAAGCCACGAGTTGCACTTTCTGCAAGTTTCCATTCGTTTGGAAAAGCAAGGAGTCCGTCACGACAAGCGGCGTGTTTTGATTGTTCGGATCTACGGTAACTTCGGCGAATAGGAAGATGCTGTCGCCGGCAAGCAATTCGATATCGTTGAAGGAATGACCGGAAACACCGTTCACATTCAGCCGGAAGGGTGAACCTGCACCTCCTGCGAGCACGATGGAGGAGATCCGAATCGCCTTGTCGTTTCTATTATACATCGAAAACACCTCAGTAGCGCTGCCGACCGTAGTGAACACCGTATCGAACAAAACGGTATCCGTTGAAAAATCCAGCTTCAAGGAGCTGTCACTGGAAAATTCATCCTTACGGCATCCTGAGAAAAACAGGTAGCTGAAGATGCTGACGAGAAGGAGGGAAGCCGGTAACCTTTTCATGCGGGTCAAAGATAACGGAAGCAGGATGAAAAACATTTTTCAATTGCAGGATTTTACTACTTTCGGAAATCACACAAATCATCCAAAACCATGAGGTTACGCCTGCTTTTTTCAATAATCGGATTGTCGTTTTTCATTTCCTCTCCGGTTGTCACATCCGGTCAATGCACTGCTTCTTTCAATACGATTGTGACTCCCGGATTTACCGCTGTTCAGTTTTACGATGCCAGTACTGGAGCAAATTTGTGGAATTGGGATTTCGGCGATGGTACCTCCTCCACACAGCAGAATCCGGTGCATAACTATGCCACTACAGGATCCTATAACGTCTGTTTGGTCATCATCGGACTCACCGGTTGTGTCGATAGTCTTTGCCAACAAGTCGTTGTTCCCGCTCAGGGAGCTTGCACAGCTTCTTTCACTGTTCAACCTGTGGCTCCTGGTTTCCCCGGTTTCCTTTTTACAGGTTCGGGAACCGGTGTTTCACCGTTTCTCTTTTCCTGGAATTTTGGTGACGGTACAGTACTACCTGCCTCTCCGTTGAACACGACCAATTACATTTATCAATCTCCAGGCACCTACAACGTGTGCCTGACCGTCACGGATGCGAACAACTGCACCGCTACAACTTGCCAGACCGTCACATACGGAGCAAGCAGTTGTACTCCCACCTTCATCGCGAACGACCTTCTTGGTACGGTATTGTTCCAAGATGCTACGTTCAGTTTGGATCCCGTCGTAGCATGGACATGGAATTTCGGAGATGGATCCTCTGCTTCCGGATCCGGAAATACGACGCATACGTATCAGCAGTCAGGCAGCTATAATGTATGCCTTTCTATCATTACACAATCCGGATGTACCGGTTCGGCTTGTTCGACCATTGTCGTGACGGTTCCTGCTGCGTGTAGTGCTTCCTTTACCTTTGCACCTTCAGCCGTTCCATTCGGGATGAATTTCACGCCGAACATCATTCCCGGCACAGCCACGCAAGTCTGGGACTTTGGCGATGGCAGTTTGCCGGTGATAAGCTCGACTCCTTCCGTCCAACAGCATGTATACGCTTCATCAGGTTCTTATTCGGTTTGTCTCACTGTGCAGGATGGACTTTGCTCTGATACGTTTTGTACCAATGTGGTTGTTGCCCCTGTAAGTGCAATAGACGATCCTGCTTTTGATCGAGCCCTGACCGTTTTTCCTAATCCCGCAAACGAGTCCTGTATACTTCAGTTGGATGCAGAGCCTGGTACAGATTGCCAAGTCGATTTATTGGACGCTGCAGGAAGATCGCTGTCAGTGACTTTTGTCCGGACGACCCGGGCAGGAAATGTATGGCTACAGCTTAACTTGCAGGATGTGCCATCCGGTATTTATCGCCTCAGTGTGGATAATCGGAATAACCGTTCCATCGGTAAGCTGGTAGTCCTAAAATAAAAAAGGAGCCGCGATCCCGTTGGCGGCTCCTTGGATGACATAGTGAACGGCATCAGCCTTGCGCAGGCGGTTGTTGCACGTTGTCGAACATCTTCAATTTCTTTTTCAGCATATCCAGCTCATCCTTGGCACGCTGAAGGTTGCTCTCGACCTCCTTTAACAGCCCTTCCATGTTTTTGGAAGATCGGAAAAAGCCAAGGTTGTTTTCGTACTGGTTGATGGTCTGCTGCAGCTTCTGCATTTTCTCTTTGACCAACTGCTTTTCACGACTCATCATCTTTCCGGAGTCGCCCGACTGCGCCAGCAGTTCCACGTTGTTGCGGAATTTAGCAAGGTGCATTTCCGACTTTTCCAGTTTCATCGAGTCGTATTTGGCGTCCATGGTCTTCTTGAACTTTTCCCAAATGCGCTCCTTCTCCTTGAAAGGGACATGCTCGATGGTCTTCCATTCCGCTGAGAAGTCGCGTAGCGTCTGTATGTCTTTGGACGAGTCGCCGCTGGGTTGAAAGGCTTCGAGTCGCGTAATCAACTCCTCTTTCTTCTTTAAATTCTCGATCTGCTCGGAATCACGTTCGCTGTAGAATCCTTTTTTCTCTTCGAAGAACTTATCGCACACTTCGCGGAATTTCTTCCATAGTTTGTTCTCTTCCCACGACTCGGCCCTTCCGGCTTCTTTCCAATCCTTTTGGAGTTGAACGATGGCACGCGTCGCATCATCCCAGCCGTCGGCAGCTTTGGAATGGATTTCCTCAGCCTTCCGAATGAGTTCCAACTTACGATCCTTGACTTCCTTGGTCGCTTTCTTGAGTCCGCCGAAGAAGGCCCTCTTCTTGCGGTAAAAGCCGTTCAGTTCGGTACGGAATTCTTCCCAGATCTTATCGTTGGATTCCTTCGGACCATAGCCGACCTTTTTCCATTCGTCAAGGATCCGATCAAGCGTTTCGGTCATGGTCTGCCATTGCTTGGGAGAATCGAAATCCTCCGCTGCGATACCACGTGCGCGTTCCAGCAGGGCTTTCTTCGCTTCGAGGTTGACGTTTTCCTCCTGTTGACGCTGCTGATAGTAGTCGCGGATCTTCTGGAGTACTTGTCCGATGAGCTCGCGATAGCGGGTACGAAGCGGCTCGACGGTTTCCTGTGGCGTGGGGCCGAGTTCGGACCATTCCATGCGGTACAGGTTGAGCATTCGCTCAACGCCACGGACCGCTTCCATGGGAATGAGGGACTCGATCTTAGTGAGTAATTGTTCGCGCAATTCCAGATTGCGTTTGAAATCCAAGTCGCGCAAGTCCTTACTCAACTTCATGTTATAATAGAAGTTGTGGACGTGACGGTGATAAGCGCTTTGGACGTTCTTATATTCTTTGTGAGATACGTTTCCGATCTCTTTCCATTTGTTCTGGATGTCCCGAAACTGCTGGAAGGCTCTGCCGATGTTGGTTTCTTCACCCACCAGTTTCTCGAGCTCATCCACCAAGGC
>JBJTRB010000002.1:0-16338 GCA_046075925.1 Bacteroidota bacterium
CCAATTCTCCGTACTGCCGTCACTGGCGGGCCGGTACAATAAAGTGCCACAATCCTGCGTGCCGCAAAGCATGACCAATCGACCTGAATCATTCGCTGCTGATACCCCCCAACCTTCCATAGCATCCAAACCGCTTGATAAATCCTCCCAGTGTGTGCCACCATCGAAGGTGCGAAACAGTCCACCATCAGTAGAGGCATAAACACTTCCCGATGCATGATCTGTTGTCAACTCATGGATATCATCGTGTGGACCGGATGAAACAGGAATCGCTCTCCACGCATTCCCTGAAGATTCGAACCGATTGACACGATTGCCAGCAGAAAAAAGAAAGCGGCCCTTCTGACTAGGATCGGCAGCGAAGGCCGTCCGCCACGGAGGACTGATAGCTCCTGAAATCAATCTCCTGAGTGAATCTCCCGGGAAAGCCGAACGATACAACTCATTGAAACCGGATTTTCTATTATTGACAAGTACATACAACGCATCCGGTTCGTAACGAGTGAATGAAATCAAGCAGCGATTCACCACCGAGTCAGGCGGCAAACCCATCTTTCCTATATCCGACCAGGTTGAGCCATTGTCATCCGAGCGGTAAACCGTTCTTCCGCAGCAATAGATTCTTTTTGAATTGCAAGGATCAAACATCAGGTCCTTGAACCAACCGTCTTCCTTGAAAAGCACAGGAAACCAATTTTTTCCTCTGTCAGTGGAACGGTAAACCCAGCTATCGTATCCGCGTGTTGCGTACCTGCACGTGAAAACGACGACAAACCATGGACCTCTGCCATTTTTGGGAACAATGAACTTGCGAGCGATTTTCAAGGAGGGATATTTCCAAAATCCTTCATCCACAGTACTGTCCTTTCGATGCCAGATACCGATCGGACCTAACCAATTTTCGCCGCCATCTCGGGATAAGAAAAGCCCGCGCGATTGGATGGATTCACTGTTCATGGCGGGATAATCCGGATCAAGTCCGCCATCAGCGTCTCCTGTCAATGCCACCAATCTCTTTCCCATCCTGTCAAGGCTGAAAAGATCGGCGACACCGATTGCTGGCATTCCTTTCATGGCGGGTCTTCGCCATTTCATATCCGACATCGGGGCAATGCGTATCCCATCAAAGGGAGTACAGACAATCACACGTCTGTTTTTTCCGGATCCGACAAACTTCACTGCACCTACTCTACCATTACCGATAGCTGAGCGACAAGCGGAATTGGAATCACTTGGCATGGAAGGACGACCGAACGGTCCGATTGACTTCCATTGTTGAGAAAGAGCACCATGAGTACAAAGAAGCGAAGTGGAAAAGAGCAGAAAAAAAATCAGCCCATAGTTGTCTCGAGAGCGCTGCGACATAAGTACTGATTGCCTATCTCGCAATTTAAACACTTTTTATAAGAGCAATACTGCCTGTACAGATGAAGTAAGCCTTGCGAATCAGCAGCATGTCGCGGCTTGATGCCCAAGCTGACAAAAGATCGTACAATCGCATGATCCTCGGGCTCTATCTGCTCCAAGTAATCCAGTGCTTTATCGCAAAGCGCCAGATCTCCAAGCGACCTTCCCTTCAGAAACAGGAAAGGCAAAACCGTATTGATCAGTAACACATTGATGGATGACTTGCCTATTGAGGTCATGGAAAGCGAGGATGGAGAGATCCCGGGTGAAACGATGTTGGCATTCATGACAAATATCTCCCTTAACTCCTCCAAGGTTTGTGCGGCCATGAATCCGGAAAATACCGGGGTTTTAAGATGGTACAACGAAATGAATTGTGCGAGACGCACAGTAGGGAAATTGGCAGGCCGAGTCCGCATGAATTTCCAGCCAAGTGACGAAGGAATATCAAGTGACCATTTCTTTTTGAGGAAGATGAAATCCGATCTCAACGCTGCCATCTCCGGATGACTAAACCGTTCATCCAGAAATCCGGCCATGCCGAAGAAAAGTGCAGATAGTATTTCGGGTCTGTCACGCAGTCGCAACAACAGGGTGAATGGAACGGATCGCACAAGTCGTTCAAACGGATCCCCATTGAGATTGAATCCGAATCCTCTTGCCAGTGCGAAATAGAATGCCTCTTCCCAATGTCCTCGCGTTGATTCCAAATGCCGCTTCATCATGGCGGTGCGGGTCTCCAATCGTTCTACGGCCATCCTCTCCGACCAATGATGGATGACTTCCGGTCGGATGTATTGCAGTGCATCTTTACAAGCCACGATGTCCGATCGGTTCATGAGCCGATGGTAATCATCCACCAACTTCATATCCGCTCTATTTTTCAACTCCAAGGTCGTCAAGAGTTTCTTGTCTGATCCCAACACCGGCACATCGTCTTCCCATACGACGTGCAAGATGCAGTTAGCATAGAGCGGATCGGTTTCATGCCCATGACGATGCCAGTCGGATGAACGCAGGTGGATCTCCACATTGCCTACCCATTGCAATCCATCGATCAGTAATCGCGCATGCACGAAATCAGGACCTGCGTCCAGGTTATACTCCCCGGGCGATAGGACCTCTATCCGATTTCCTTGCGTAGTGATGAGTGACGCTGTGTCGAATCGACGGTGCGCCCACAGATAATGAAGTAAAGATTCGTTGAAAGGATGACTCACGGCGGGCAAGTTCGGCGCTCACCGTAAGAAGTCGGTATATCAAATGATGGTTTCCAATAACTCAGCCATCTGTCGCTGCAACTTCTCCGCTTCTATGCGGGAGTGTACATGAAAATCGAGTCCGCTTCCAGCATAGAGGATCTGTCGGGAAGAATTGACGAGTAATCCGACGTCTTTACTCATACCATTCCTTGCAACATCATCCAGTGAACCTCCTTGAGCTCCTACTCCAGGCACCAGTAGGAAGTGATCCGGAACGATTTTCCTCACGCGGCGGAACATTTCAGGATGTGTGGCACCAACGACGAACATGGTATTTTCGGCAGAGCCCCACTCGGAGACTTTGGTGAGCACCTCTTCGAATAGTACCTTGCTCTTTGAATCGGTTTCTGTCAGCGACTGCAATTGAAAGTCCCGACTACCTTCATTACTTGTGAGGGCAAGAACGACGGCCCAACGGCCTTCAAATGCCAGGAAGGGGGCGACGGAATCTTTTCCCATATACGGTGCTACTGTGACGGCGTCGGCACCCAACGCTTCGAAAAAGGCCTTTGCGTACATGGTGGACGTATTACCGATATCACCGCGCTTGGCATCTGCAATCACAAGATGGTCCTTACCGATATATGCAACCAGTCGTTCGAGGCACTCCCATCCTTTCGAACCGTATTGCTCGAAAAAAGCAGTGTTGGGCTTGTAAGCCACGCACAGGTCGCGCGTTGCATCAACGATCGCCTGACAGAATTCAAGGATTCCATCGGGCGTGTCTCGGAGATGAGCAGGCATCCGGGCGATTTCCGGATCCAATCCTATGCACAGGAACGACCTGCGTTCACGGATCAGGTGTATAAGTTCGGTGCGAGTCATGTGGGCTAAGTTAAGATTAGTACATCGTTTTTCAGTTTATTTGTCCAAACAGCTATGCATATGTCAAAGAAGAAACTGGGTCTTTTGGATTCCACCACCATTATCGCCGGCTCCATGATCGGATCAGGCATTTTCATCGTTTCCGCCGGGATTGCCACCGAGGTGGCCTTCTCTCCAGGCTTCCTGCTTCTTGCATGGATACTCACTGCGGTCATCACCATTTTAGGTGCACTGAGCTATGGAGAATTATCGGCCATGATGCCCAAGGCTGGCGGCCAATATGTCTATTTGAAGGAAGCATTCGGTCCGCTATGGGGTTTCTTATATGGTTGGGCTTTATTCGCTGTCATTCAAACAGGGACCATTGCTGCAGTAGCTGTGGCATTCGCCAAATTCACCGGAGTTTTTCTGCCAGTGATTTCTCCTGATAACGTACTGATCGATTTGGCAGGATTGAAAATCAACACGCAGCAGGTGCTGGCCGTTCTCGTCGTTACCGGCCTTACGATTTATAATTTCGGCGAGCTTCGTTCAAGTGCCATCTTGCAGAACATCTTCACGATTACCAAAGTACTTGCACTGTTGCTGCTGATTATACTTGGATTCTGGTTCGGCATAAACGGCGTTGGCGACTGGAACCACTTCTCACCTGCCTTTCCAGAAACGATCGACTGGGGTACGATCAGCATTTTCGGTGCTGCCATGACAGGCGCACTGTTTTCGGCTGATGCATGGAACAATATCACCTATACAGCCGGAGAGGTGGACCGGCCGCAACGAAACCTGCCTCTTTCCCTTTTCCTTGGCACCAGCAGCGTGCTGATCCTATATATCCTGGCCAATGTGGTGTATCTGTATGTTCTGCCTATCGAAAGCATTGCCAAAGCCGAGAACGGCAGGGTGGCCACCTTGCTGATGCAGACCGTATTGGGAGACAGTGGAAAGTATTTCATGGCAGCCATGATCATGGTTTCCACCTTCGGCTGCTTGAATGGCATCATCTTCACGGCAGGCCGTGTTTATTATGCCATGGCACAGGATGGTTACTTCTTCAAAAAGGCCGCTGTACTCAACAAGAACAATGTACCTGCCAACGCATTGGTCATGCAGTGTATCTGGGCCTGCCTCTTGTGCTTTTCCGGCACCTATGGAAACCTGTTGGACTACATCATGTTCGTTGTGATGATCTTCTATGTATTGACCATCATCGGGCTGTTCGTGCTCAGAATCAAGCGGCCTGATATGGAGCGGCCATACAAAGCTTTCGGCTATCCTGTTTTACCGGCCATCTACATCCTGCTGGCCGCCTGGGTGGCAGCGGTGATGTTCATCCATCATATGGATTACTGCTTGTACGGACTGGTGATTGTAGCCGCAGGAATACCGGTCTACTCGTTGTTCAGAAAATCAGCATCACTGAAAAACCAGTAAAGGGATAAAATGAAACAGCCGCCCGTTGGGGCGGCTGTCGAATGGTCTCTTGATTGATCAGCGTTTGATCTTTGTCTGAGGCTGGGCACCCAATCCGGTAGGACTTCCGACCCTTGCCATTGCACAACGGAAGCCGATATCGTCGGTACGTTGTTCTTGATCAAGGAAACGGCGTGTGCCGGGTGACATCCAGTAAGCACGATCCCTCCAGGAGCCTCCTTTGTAAACACGAGCGCGGTCGTTGATCATGCTGGTGCCAGCGTAATCGTACTTGATGTATTCCGCTTCATCAGCATCCAGGAAGTTGATGTTGTCGGCGACGGTGTAATTCCTGCGATTAGCATTCTCTTCAGGAGTGACGTTGCGCATAGGAACACGACCTAAAGAATCCTTTTCAACGATCGTACCTTCTTCGTCGCGCTGCTGTGTTTCAAACACGTTACCGCGATAGGGGTTCAAATCAGCTTTGTCTTCGTGCGACAATGGACGGTAGACATCCATCACCCATTCGTTGACATTACCTGCCATACAGTACAGTCCATAGTCGTTCGGCCAGTAGGAGAAAACAGGAGCCGGACGATCAGCGTTGTCATTCAAGAAGCCTGCGGTACCCATGTTGTCACCACGTCCGCGCTTGTAGTTGGCCAACATCTGACCTTTGTATTTTTCGTCACTGTTACGGACAACGTGTCCGGTCCAAGGATACTGGCGACGATCAAGTACTCGTTCATAGATGGTATTACCGATCTGTGCGAGGGCTGCATATTCCCACTCAGCTTCCGTAGGGAGTCGGTAACGAGGAAGGAGAATTCCATCCTCCATGCGCACCTTGCGCGTACCGTTGGTACCAGAATTCGGATTAAGGTCCATGAGGTCGCTCTTCACGAGGCCTTCGTACTGTCCAGCCAGGTAAGCATCCGTATTGAAGTTGTCTTCGTTGATCTGGTTAGGGTTGACGCGAAGAATACCTTCGCGAATCATGATTTGCTCGTTGACACGGTCGGTTCTCCACTTGCAGAAATCCGTAGCCTGAAGCCAGTTGACACCTACTACAGGGTACTGCTGGTAAGCAGGGTGACGCAGATACAATTCGATCATCGGTTCGTTGTAACCGAGTTTATCGCGCCAAACCAATGTATCGGGCAATGCCTTGGTGTAGACTTCAGGATAATCGGCACCGAAAACGCGGGTGGTCCAATACAGGTATTCGAGGTAGTGGATGTTCGCCACTTCGGTCTCGTCCATGTAAAAAGAACTGACCGTTACACGTCTTGGAATGTTGTTCCAGTCGATAGTAACGTCCTGCTCGGTACGACCCATGGTGAAGGTACCACCCTCGATCAAGACGAGGCCTGGTCCGGTTTCTTGTTCGTCGTAGGGGGCGACTTCGAATCCACCATTTTTGGGGTCATTGTAATTCCAGCCGGTTACGGAGGATTTTTCTTTGCCGCACGAGGCCAGTAGGATTACCGAAAACAGTAATGCAAGGCCGGGGCGCTGTTGGATCTTCATTTTATGAAGGGATGATTTGGTAGTAGAACGAGGGTCAAATGTATTTATTTTGAACAAATTCCCCAATTCCATCAAAACGACGGACACTTGATGGTACGGAAGCGTTTTTTCTTGGGGTGGCAGGCGAAATTGAGGCCCAGCGACAGTTCGTGGGAGCCTGCAGACGCGTTATACAACTTGTTGACCGTGACGTCGTAGCTATATCCGAACTTGAAAATACCCTGTTGCAAGCCCACCAAAGCGATGAAGGAATCCTGCCCACGGTACCAAAGCCCACCGATGAGCGGAGCTTTTGCGACATAGAAACCGACGTTGAATTGGTTGAAATCACGTTGTTTTTGATACAACAGGTTGGGTGAAATGTACATGGAGTTATCACGGGTACCTCCAAGTGGAATGATGGCACCGGCATGCGCCGTGATCTTCATGGGCAATTCCGAACCGGGAGCCTCTTTGATATAGAATTCCTGAGGTTCGGTGAGGTGGTTTACGGCAACACCGCCATAAAAGTTATTGCTGTAGCCCAACAATCCAGCGGAGAAGTCCCAGAAAGAACGATTCTGATTGGGACGAATTTCCTGCGTCTGGTAGACGAATCCGTATCTGGGGTCGATCATATCACCGAAAGTCAGCTTATCCCAATCCACTTTCTTTTGGAAATAAGAAGCCTGAAAACCGGCACGGATGGAGAATTCGCGGGTGACATTCAATTGATAACTGTAAATACCGCTGACACTGGTGGTGGTCAAGGTGGCCTCACCTGCCTTGTCGTTCATGACAATCAGGCCAAGTCCGCCGATAGGGTCGACATGCTGGTCGTAGGAAGCAGTATACGAGATGAAATTACCCGTAAGTGCGGGCCATTGATTACGGTAGTTCAAGCAGACCCTTGGGCAACGCTGTGCACCCGCAAATGCGGGATTAAGATAAAGCGGGTTGGCATAAAACTGTGAGAACTGCGGATCCTGGGCGGAGACGAGCTCCGAGAATGCCAACAACACAACAAACAAGATTCTCCTGAACATGGGACTTCTGATTAATGATTGGATTGATCTTACGCCTCAAAAATAGCATGGTTGCGAACCTGCGTCCACATCGATTTCATTGTGCTAATTCCGATTGTAAGATTCCCCGTACAATTTTAATCAATTAAACACAATGTAGTCAATAAGCAAGTGATCTGAATCCGTTTTAAAAAGCTCGACTTCATTTCTGATGCAGTTCCGCGATCTTTTTATGAACTAATCTTTTTTCAGGTAAATTTGTTAGTCTGCAATAAAAACACACTTATTCCGTTGTCTTCGACTCCCTCCCGACAATCCTTTATGATCAGACAATTTCTGCCGATTCTGGCTTTCTTACTCCTTTCATCTGATTTTTCGTCAGAGGCCGCAATTCCCGTAATGGGACAGGTCGATCAGCGGGTTACGCTCGACTGGATGCCGGTGCAAGAACAACGACTTCCGAATCAGGAAGTGGTGCCACTTCAGTTTTTCTCCGGAGCCAGCCTGGACAAAGACTTTCTCCCAGTTTACGAAAAGCTGTACCCGCTTCCTTCCGGCTCCGCTTCTGCCATTCCTGAATTATCGGTCCTCCGTACCGAAATCGTAAACGATACGCGTGGACTCTACAACTCATCAGCAATCGAGAGCGATTTCAAGATCAAATCAAACACAGTTTATCGCAAGAAACAGGGTTATGTGTCCGTAACAGTCGAACCTCTCAGAAAGACCTCCGCCGGCGCTATCGAGCGTTTGGTTGAATTTGAAATAAAGCTTCGTCCAGGCCTTTCTTCCACTGCTCCCGTTTTGCCAAGAACCAGTGTACGCAACAGTATTTTTTCTTCAGGAAAATGGAACCGAATCGCTCTCACGGAAAACGGCATCTACAAGATGGACTATGCCTTCCTGAAGTCAATCGGCCTGGATGTCGACAATCTGGATCCGCGCACCATACAGGTATTCGGCAACGGCGGAGGACAATTGCCTTATCTCAACTCCGCAACCCGTTTCGATGACCCTGAAGAGAATGCGATTTTCGTTTCAGGTGAAGGTGATGGCCGCTTCGACGCGGGCGACTATGTCTTGTTTTACGGCACTTCTCAAACACGATGGAAATACGACAACAACTCACAGTCGTTCATCCATCAGATCAACGCCTACTGCGACACTACGTATTATTTCGTTTCAGCAGGCCGTCAAACCGGAAAGAGAATAAGCTCCCGAGTCTCCTCTTCTGCTTCTCCCACCAGCGACGTTTCCGATTTCAATGATTTCGGATTCCATGAGACGGATCAGTACAATCTACTTAAGTCAGGCAGAGAATGGTATGGAGAGAAGCTCGACAACATCAATCCTTCCAGGACATTCTCCTTCACTTTACCCAACCACCTCCCAGGTGAACCAGTCAAACTGAAAGTGAACCTGATTGGACGTGCCACGAACAGTATCGGCCATAACAACAACAGCTTCATCATTAAAGTCAATGGCACCCAGGTGACCACTCAGGGATTTGCGGATGTCGGATCATCCGCACAGGACAACTACGCATTACCTGTCACCATTACTCAGAATGTGACGGTACCAGGAAACACGGTCGACGTAACCGTTCAGTTTTATTCATCCGACCCGAACGGTATCGGATGGCTGAATTTCATCGAGGTCGGCTCGACTTGCTCCTTGCAAACGACTGGCAGGCTCGCTCACTTTCATTTTCGCAATGCCTCATCAGTCGGTCCAGGCACTTTCACGCGTTTCAACGTATCCGGAGTAAGCAACTCACACCTCGTTTGGGATGTGACAGAGCCGACCGAGGTGGTGGAACAGGGTCACCAGAAGAATGGAAGCGATCTTTCTTTCGTCGCTTCGTCTGACGTACTACGCGAATACGTAACGTTCAATCCAGGTGTGACGCTGGCTCCTGCGGCCTCCGGTACGGTTGATAATCAGAACCTGCATGGACTTGGTCAGGCCGAGATGATCATCGTGACCCACCCTTCCTTCACTTCCCAGGCCGAGAAAGTGGCTGGCTTCCATCGCTCTCAGGGATTGCGTGTACATGTGGTTAATACCCGGCAGGTTTTCAACGAATTCTCCAGCGGAGCACAGGATGTATGCGCGATCAGGAACATGATGAAGCTGTTTTATGACCGCGCTTCTTCTCCCTCGGCTATGCCACGCTCCCTGCTGCTTTTCGGAGACGCTTCTTACGACAACAAATACCGTTTGGCTGACAACACCAACTACATCACTTCCTATCAGTCAGCTGGTTCACTGAACAATACACAGACGTACATGTCTGATGATTTCTTCGGACTTCTTGATGCCTCTGAAGGCGAATGGACGAACAGTGAGATCGTCGATCTATCCGTAGGACGCTTGCCAGTGCGTACGATCACCGAGGCCGAATCAGCAGCCGGTAAGATCCTGAATTACGGTGGCGCCAGCCTATCCTCCGCATCAGTCAACTCGCCCGATCAGCCACTGGGCGACTGGAGGAACATGGTTTCATTCGTAGCGGACGACCAGGACAACAACACCCACTTCAAGCAAGCTGATACTCTTGCTAATCGTGTGAGCAGGAATTATCCGATTTATAATCTGGACAAGATCTATTTGGACGCCTACAATCAGGTGACTACGCCTGGTGGACAACGCTACCCGGATGCACAACGAGCCATCGTGGATAGGGTCGAACGTGGCACCCTGTTGATGACCTATGTCGGTCATGGAGGGGAAGTAGGCTGGGGCCATGAGAGAATCCTTGAGGTGGCCGACATCAACGGCTGGACCAATTACCAACACTTGGCCGCTTTCCTGACTGCGACTTGCGAGTTCACACGTATTGACGATCCCGCCAGGGTATCTGCAGGAGAGTACATTTTCCTGAATCCAAAGGGAGGTGGCATTTGCTTATTCACCACTTCTCGGCTGGCTTTCTCCAGCTCGAACAACAACCTGTGTCAGCGTTTTTATACGCATGTATTCGAACCATTCGAGGGTCGCTCCCCTACCATCGGAGAGATATTCGAGCAGACAAAAATCGATGTCTACTCCGACCAATACGTACGCAATTTCATCCTTGTCGGGGATCCAGCTCTTACGCTATCCTATCCTTCCTATAAAGTGAGGACCACTGCCATCAACGGACATCCACTACAGTCCAGCGCTCCGGATACGATGAAGGCCCTTTCGAAAGTCACCATCACAGGGGAAGTCACTGACCGTTCCGGAAACCGTTTATCCAATTTCAACGGCGTCGTCAATCCCACCGTTTACGACAAGTGGACTACCTACTATACCCTTGGTAATGATGAATCCATCAGCAGCGACCCGAGCTATCCGCAACCCTTCCGTGCGCAGCGGAACATTATTTACAAAGGCAAGGTCAGCGTGACCAATGGAACATTCAGTTTTTCATTCGTCGTACCCAAAGACATCCAGTTCGCTTTTGGCTACGGCAAGGTCAGTTACTATGCACAAAATGGCATCAGCGATGCTACCGGCTACGATACGGTTTTCTGTGTCGGCGGATATGATGCGAACGGCACTGCCGATGAAAATGGCCCCGCCATCAGACTTTTCATGAACGATGAGAAATTCTTGAGTGGAAGCATGACCGATGAAAACCCGACACTGCTCGCGCTTGTTTCCGATTCCAGCGGCATCAACGCTGTAGGCAGTGGTATAGGACACGAAATGACTGCCACGTTGGACAACGATCCGAAACAACTGATCGTATTGAATGACTATTACCAAAACGATTTGAACAGTTTCCAATCCGGGAAGGTGGCCTATGATTTCAAGTCACTCAGCGCGGGTCCGCACAGCATCCGTTTCAAAGTCTGGGACGTCTACAACAATTCGAATGAGGCCGTCATAGACTTCATCGTCGCCGAATCGGCAAAACTGGCAATCGACCATCTCCTTAATTACCCCAACCCGTTTACAACGCATACACGTTTCATTTTCGAACATAATCGCCCGAATTCAGCCCTGGATGCCCAAGTCCAGATATTCACGGTTTCAGGAAAACTGGTAAAAACAATCAGTGGTCAAATAATATCCGAAGGCTTCCGTTCTGATGAGCTCTCGTGGGACGGCCTGGACGACTATGGCGACCGGATCGGGAAAGGAGTTTACCTCTACAAGCTCCGACTCAGGACCCCGGAAGGCTCAACCGCTGAAAAATTCGAAAAACTGGTTATTCTTCGTTGATTGAAATAGTCCTTATTTACCCCGTATATTTGCTTTCCACACACGCCCTGATATGATTTTAAAAAGAAAAGCTACAATCGGCATGGTTGCCGGTCTTTTGATGGCTTCGAGCTCTTACTCCCAAATCAACAGCTTCAAAGAATCGTTGCTGGGTCAAGTCAATACGATCACCACCGCCGTGCCTTTCTTGTTGATTGGCCCTGACTCTCGTGCAGGCGGCATGGGCGATTTCGGGGTGGCTACGAGTCCGGATCCGAACTCGGTCCACTGGAATGCTTCCAAATTGGCATTTGCAGAAAAGAATGCCGGATTTGCCATTTCCTATACCCCTTGGCTGAGGGCATTGGTGAACGACATCAATCTTGCATACCTCTCCGGCTTCAAAAAAGTAGGCGACGGCGACCAAGCCATCGCGGGCTCCTTGCGTTACTTCTCCTTAGGGAATATCGATTTCACCAACGAGAGCGCTGAGAAAACCGGATCCTTCAATCCGAACGAATGGGCACTGGATCTCGCTTATGCACGTAAGTTGGGCGAGAATTTCTCGGGCGGACTGGCCTTGCGTTACATCTACTCCAACCTGACTGGGGGGATCGCCATTTCTAACAACATACAAACAAGACCAGGCACCTCCATCGCTGCGGATCTTTCGGCTTATTACACCAAGGAAATCGAAGTCTCCGACAAGGACGCCCACCTTTCCTTCGGCTTGAACATTTCCAATATCGGCTCAAAGATTTCCTACTCCGATACAAAATCGAAGGATTTCATCCCTACCAATTTCCGGCTCGGTACCAACCTGGAGGTCGAGTTGGATGACTACAATACCATTTCCTGGGGGATCGATATCAACAAGCTGCTTGTGCCTACACCTCCTGTCTACCTGAAAGACACGACCGGACAATATGTTCTCGATCCGGCTGGCAATAAGATTGTCGAATACGGAAAAGACCCTACGAACATTTCCGTTGCCAATGCGCTGTTCTCCTCGTGGTCAGACGCACCAGCAGGTTTCCGTGAAGAGTTGAAAGAGTTCATCTGGTGCACGGGCATGGAATATTGGTATGACAAGCAATTCTCCATCCGTGCCGGCTACTTCCACGAAGCTGCGACAAAGGGCAACCGCCAATACTTCACTCTGGGAGCAGGCCTTCGTTACAACGTATTCGGACTCGATTTTGCTTATCTGATCCCTACGGAACAACGAAATCCACTTGAAAACACCTTACGCTTTACATTGTTGTTCAACTTCGAAGGACTTAAAGCGGAAGCAAACGAAAACGAAGAATAATCACCATCAAGACTAACCCCGGTTCATCCGGGGTTTTCTTTTAGCACCTCATATTCAAAAGCCATGCGTATCGGTTTCGGATTCGATGTACACCAGATGAAAGACGGCCATCCATTCTGGTTGGGAGGCATTCAGGTCCCGCACGAGAAAGGAGCATTCGGCCACTCTGATGCCGATGTGATCATCCACGCCATCTGTGATGCGCTGTTGGGCGCCGCCAATCTTGGCGACATCGGCAAGCACTTCCCCGATACTTCCGCCGAATTCAAAGGCATCGACAGCAAACTGCTGCTTGACCGTGTTTGCAGGCTGATTGACTCCAAAGACTATCGTATCGGAAATATCGATGTCACGTTATGCCTTCAAAAGCCCAAGATCGCACCGCATATCCCTGAAATGCTGAAGGTACTGACCGGCATCATGAATATCCCTATCGACGATCTTTCCATAAAAGCCACCACCAACGAGAAAATGGGATTCGTAGGACGCGAAGAAGGTGTTACTTGTTACGCGGTCGCCCTGCTACTGAAAGCCTGACCAGCTTCTAGGGCATAAATAGTAAAGTACAGACGAAGCTCGACTATCTGATGGCACAAAGCCTCAGTAAAATTCAGGACTCGTAATAGAACGCCCTGACGATTGCGACGTCTCGCATGAAGTCGATCTTTGTGATCGTTACCCGGTGCACGTTCAAACCGGTACGTTTACTCAAGTCATCCAACAATGCCTGTTTGTTTTCCGGACGTATTAGATCTATGTTCTCGTACTGGATGATCTTATACATTTCGTTTCGGACCAGCAGGCTGCTGTCCAATCCGTATGTGAACCCGATGATGATCAGGTTGATGACGATGAGTTCGAAATAGGTGGCCTTACTGACGGCCGAAATAAGCCCGATAGCGATCACAATGAACAGATAGGTCATATCCTTTGTGCTGATTCCCTCGGTGCGGTAACGCAGCATGGAGAAGACAGCAAAAAGACCGAAAGCCGCACCCATCGACATGTCCACTTTATTCAACAGGTAGGTGATGACGAAGATGATGATATTGAACAGGAAGAAGGTGAACAGATAGTCACGCTTCATGTACATGCGGAAGTGGATCAGGCGAACCAACACAAAGGTGGCCGAGAAATCGATCAGCAGTCGCCAGAAAAACTTGTCTGACAGCTTGTCGAAGAATTCGAAATTGGATGAGATGTCGTTCATGATGCCTTCAATAGCTTTTGAATGTAATGCAGTGTGGGTTTGAATCGATTTCTTTTCACTTCCGGATGCAAGGTAATGACACCCAGACAATATTTACTGATGGAATTCTCCTGAATACGTCGTTCTCGCATCAATGACAGGAACGGACTACGCTCGGCACTACTGCCCTGCTTCACCTCTGCGATGACCAGTCCAGGGTATGCAACAGCCCTTCCAGCTTCACGAAAACCTAATGACGTATCGATAGTCAGACGCTCTTGGCCATGTTTGCTTACGAAAGTGAAGCGCACATAGTCGACCCAGATCCTGGGCATTAACGAATCAGGATCGACAGGAGAAGCCGAGCGCACCAACTCTGCAGATTTTTCCTCCAACCTCTCTACCGTCAATGGACGTTTTATTCGCTCCTTTACTGTTCGGCCTTTATTGCTTTTATATTTCACCTCAAAAAAGTGCAGATCGGAATCGACATACCGGCGAGCACGGAATTTAAACCGGTTCAGGCGTCCATTGTGATGCTGCAAGTACAAGTCGAACTGCTTGGTATCGAAATAGAGCGTCTCATAGCGGCTGTAGCGCTGTCCGGCGATTTCCAACAAATAATAATGCGGCATCATTCTCTCGAGCAGAAAAGAAAGATGCGAATCGTGGAACATGAATTTGGTATCGACCCGATCAAGCAACTTGACCCCATCCATCTGCTGGAGTGTAATCGGATCGAATTTATCGAGCAGACCGAGCATGCTGGCAACCGGAACAGACATCAGTATTCGTAGGTGTATTTTTTCTCGAAGAGCAAAGTTCCATTCGCATCGTACACCTTCCTGCTCGAACGCATGCCCTTTTTGTCATACAAGAGAATGGTCTTTTTAGTGACCTTGCCTTTGCCGTCTGTCACCACCTCGCTATTACGATCGCCTTCCGGTGTGTAAGTCCAGATTTCACGCTCTACAAGCGCACCTGTGCCATCGAACGTGGACTCATCGGTCTGATCTCCGTTCACATTGTACTTCCACGTCTTGCGCTTCTTCAACTTGCCGTCGGCACCAAAAACTTGTTGCTCGGTACGAGACCCTGAGTTGTCGAATGAATTCAGCGTTCGGGACTTGATTTGTCCGGCATCATCATAAGACACCTCCTCCACCACATTCGCATCTTCGTCGTAGCGCTCGAAAGAGTCATCGACAACCGATTGCTTGCCATCTTTGACCGTAATGGTAGTGACCTTTTGCGACTTCACATGATTCTTCCTGATCTCCTTCTTACTCTGAGCCAGGAGCTGGGTGCTGAAAAAAAACAGGAAAAAGAAAAGCAGACCGGAGGTAAAGCGTCGTTCAGCGTTCATCGAAGATGATAATATCTGGTGCGGTGATGACGGACTTGTTACCAGAAATAGTCACAGTCGTAAAGACGGGCGACTTCGGTATTGTCGGGTCGATGGTTTGTGAAAACAACCCTGTCGTGTCCTTGGAATAGGCGAACAGGCGATACTCGCCTTTTTGAAGTCCGGTGAAACGATAAGAGCCATCGTAGGAAACCTTGAAGTCATCATCGTAAGTAGAACCACCGGCTCCGTAGATGATATAGACATCCTCGCGTGCGGCTGGCAATGTGTCGACAATTGCAGACAAGGAAGCATCATATCGATAAACCAGAACACGGCCTTTTATTTCAGAAGTCCCTCCCTCACCGGCGTCTTTCTTGCAGCTCATGACGGAGGCCATGACCAAGAGCAACCCGCACAAAGAGAGTAAATCGAGTTTCATAGTAGATTTCACGTGTGGAAATTAAGCCTTTAGTTTGAATCCAAAATGAACCCACATCCCGGTTTTGCGACAAAAGACTGTTGATTCAAGAGGAATATCCTAAAAAGAGAAACCGTTCAGCCTGAAGTAGGATTTATGTATCTTTCGGGGTACTATGCCTGACAAAATCACGGTCAACGCGGAATTCACGCGCTATGCTTCCGAAGCTGAACTGCCTGATCAAGATCGGCAGTTATTAGTGGCTGCCAGACAGAGTGCGAAGGACGCGTATGCTCCTTATTCCCGCTTCCAGGTGGGTGCCGCGTTGTTATTGAACACTGCAAGCTATCGGAACCTTACCAATTGATCCGGTTGTACGCTACTGAAGTTCGTCGGTTCGCGGAGCGGATTGGCATCAGAAGGCTTCGGCGAGTTTTTC
>JBJTRB010000003.1:0-2571 GCA_046075925.1 Bacteroidota bacterium
GCCAGGAGCTGTGGCTGCTGGAGCAATGATGCCGCCCGGACACATGCAGAACGAGTAAACGCCCCTTCCATCGGCCTGAGTGGTCAGAGAATAGGAGGCAGGCGGAAGCCAGGGGCCTCGATCGGTGCAATGGTATTGAACACTGTCTATTATCGACTGCGGATGCTCTATCCGGACACCAAGTGCAAATGGTTTCGCTTCGATGTCGATCCCTTTCTTATCCAACATCTCGTAGATGTCGCGCGCTGAGTGACCTGTAGCCAGAATGACATGGGAAGTGGAAATGGTCTTCACTTCACCTGACCGGGAATTGACCGTCTTGACTCCGCAAATGCTCCCGTTTTCGGTGAGCAAGTCTTCAAGTCGTGTTTGGAAATGTACTTCACCACCGCATGAAAGGATGCGTTCCCGGAGAGCGGATACGATGCCCGGCAGTTTGTTCGTTCCGATATGCGGATGGGCATCGATAAGGATGGACGGGTCTGCACCGTGAATGACCAGCAAGGATAATATCCGTTGGATATCGCCTCGCTTGGCTGATCGGGTGTATAATTTTCCGTCCGAATAGGTACCGGCTCCGCCCTCGCCGAAGCAGTAGTTGGAGTCTGGATCTACTTCACCCTCACGGTTCAATAGGGCCAGATCGCGTCTTCGTGTTCTTACATCTTTTCCGCGCTCAATGATGATCGGACGGAATCCCAGTTCTATCAATCGTAGAGCAGCAAATATGCCGGCTGGTCCGCAGCCGACCACGACGACTATCTCTTTGTCCGAAACATCACGTGCATGATCGAACAAGCCCGTCAATGAATCGGGTGGTGGCGGTTCTTCGTCTACGTAGGCATCGACAGCCAGGCGGAACTTGACCTTCTTTGCTCGAGCATCGATGGATTTTTTCCTGATAACGATCCGGACGCGGTCGGGCTCAACCCCCAATATCGCCGCCGCTTGTTGCACCTGCGATTCCCTGTCGGCAGCCTGTTCGGGCGGAAGGACAAGTTCGATCGATTTGTTCATGAGTGGATCATTCGAAAAAGAAGGAGATGAAGAAGATTTTGGACTTGAGTGACTGGATTGAATTCACGTAAGGAGTGTTTTCCCTCACCAATAGATCGGGCATTCCGGAAAACATTTTTATTTCAGGAGAAAACTTGAAGTAAGGCATATAGAAATCGGCGCCTACACCTAACTCTAAACCATAGTCCTTGCGCCGCAGTTTCAGGATATCCGGATCGCGTTCTTTCACTTTGGCCTGGGAGATCATGTCAGTGGAATATCTTCCTCCACCCACGACATAAATACGGTAGTTGTCGATTCTCTTTGATTTGAATTTGATGTTGACTGGAAGTTCCAGGTAAGTGGATTCAACGGTTTTGATCAGATCAGACGATTGCGATGTGGAAGGAATGTAGAATCCGTAATCCAGTTTTCGCTGCACAAAGGAAAGTGCGGGCATGAATCGAAGGTCGAAATACTCTCCAAGCCTGAGATTGGAAAGGATGCCCAGGTTAAGACCTGCTTGTGCGGTTGGTGTTATACTATAAATACTGTCCTGGTACTTGAAATCGCCGGCCTCCTGCATCTTGAAATTGGCACGATTGATACCGAGTACGAAACCGAAATGAATTTTCTGCTTATCGTATTTAGGAAGATTCTGTGGGGCAGGATTACGCTGTGCGCTGATCGCTCCTGAAGAGACCAGGAGCACGAAAAACACAAGCTTCAGGTATCTCGCTTTCACTTCTTGTCAGCAGTATAGACGGTCACGATACCGAAGGTGAGTGGCTTGGCGCTGGTTTCTTGAAATCCTGCGCGTGTGAGTTCGGCAAGAAAAGCGTTTCCTGAAGGAAATGCATCGATGGATTCGTGCAGATACGTATAAGCGGAGCCGTCGCCTGATATGGTTTTCCCGATGAAAGGGGTGACGCGGGTGGAATAGAACCGGTATAAACCGGACATGACAGGGTTGGAGGGTTTGGAGAATTCCAGTACTACGAGTCGACCGCCAGGTCTGAGGACACGATTGATTTCCAGAAGTCCTGCCTGCAGGTTTTCGAAATTCCTGACACCGAATGCTACGGTCACTGCGTCGAACTTGTTGTCGTCGAAAATCAAGTGCTCCGAATCACCCTCGAGCAACTCGATCCGGTCATCCAATTTCCGCTTCTTGAGCTTCTTGCGACCGAGTGCGAGCATTTCGACAGAAATGTCCACGCCGAAGATCTTCTCCGGTTTTATTTTCAGGGTTTCAATAGCGAGGTCGGCAGTGCCGGTAGCTATATCAAGTATGAACTTGGGTCTCAGTTCGGTTAATCTTCTTACTGCTGCTTTTCTCCAGTACCGATCGATTCCTAATGATAAGAAGTGATTCAAGAAATCGTATCTGCCTGCGATGTTGTCGAACATCCGGGCCACCTGGTTTTTTTTGCTGGAAGCATCCTCTTTGTAAGGGCGTACGGTAGTTCCCATATCCTTAAGCCTTGATTTTTCGAGCTTCCCGTAAGAGTTCCTCGCGATTCACAGGTACTACGCCTACCTTCTCACAGACAAGTCCTCCGGCCAGGTTGGATA
>JBJTRB010000004.1:0-4730 GCA_046075925.1 Bacteroidota bacterium
AGACCTGCATGATGTTTACCCTGAGTCCAGCGATCCTCCTGAGTTCGGCCGTAGGTACCATGCCTGTGTCCTTACTCTGAACGAGTATCCAAGACAATCCATCCTTAAATCTGATCCACTTCTTAGTCGTAGTGGACATCATTGGGAATAGGGTGTCGGTGTGAAGAATTACTCCATTCCAGGCACCAGGCGTAGTAGTCAGGAGCCTATACTTCTGATGGTCATCTGCCTGGTTCCCAACTGTATTCATCCTTGACTTCAATTGGGCACACGCCTGTTGAGCCTTGGATTCGTGATCCCTCTCCCTGATGGCCGGATGAATTCAGCGGCTCACGGCCACGAACACGGTGCGCTCACCATGAAGCTCATTTGGAGAGTGTTCTGGATCCTTCTCGGGGTCACCCTTTTCGAAGTAGGCATCGCCTTCACGTCGATCCCTAAAGACATTCTCATGTACACCTTCATCGCACTTACCATCGTGAAGTCGTACTACATCGTCGGTTATTTCATGCACCTCAAATACGAAGTGGTGCCCTTCCAGTGGACGATCCTTCTGCCTTTCCTGCTCATCGTCTATCTGATTTTCATTGCGCTTTACGAAGGTTCATCCTTGTCGATGTCCCCGTTATAATATCCAAGTCATGCCCATATCCAACAGGGTCAAGCTCCTCGTACCGCTTGTCATACTGGCTTACCCGGTTGTTTTCTGGCTGTCCATTTCCTGCGGAAAGAATCATTTCAAGCGTCTCCCGGTGTTCGGTCCTGTCGAAGTGACCGCATCGGGAGATTCTATTTTTCATACTGTTCGTGATTTCCACCTGACCGACCAACAAGGCCGGACGGTTTCCCAAAAGGACTTGGATGGAAAGATCTATGTCGCCAATTTCTTCTTTGCATCCTGCACTTCGGTCTGTCCTTCCATGAACGAGCAGGTGCGAAGGATCCAAGAAAAATTCAAAGGCATCGATGAAGTCAAGTTGGTGTCATACACGGTGGATCCGGAGAACGATTCGGTGGCCGCGCTCGCTGCATACGCACGTAAAATGGGTGCCGACAATAACCAGTGGTGGTTCCTTACCGGCCCGAAAGATTCCATCTACGATCTTGCCCGAGAGGGCTATCTCTTGCCTGCGGCACAACGTATCCAGGAGAACGATTTCTTCCACTCCCAGGACCTGCTACTGATCGATAAGGAAAAACGTATTCGGGGCATCTACGACGGTACTGAAAAGTACGAGGTGGATACCTTGATGGATGAGATCAAGGTGTTGATGCACGAATATTTTGAAAAGAAGGACCAATAACTTCAGTCCTCCCGGATTGTTATCTTACCATGACCCTCTCTGATAACCTCAAGAACCGCGAAGTTTTTTACAAACGATTCATCTGGATCGCTTCGTTGGCTGTATTCGGTGTGGTCGTGTTGCTGTCTCAACTTCCTAAATCGGATAGCATCCCTTCCTGGGCGCGTTTCCTGCCCATGCTCAATGCGGTATTGAATGCTTCCACAACAGTGCTCTTGCTGTTGTCGCTCTATTACATCCGTCGTAAGGAAGTGGAGACACACAAGAAATTGAATCTGGTTGCCTGTCTGCTTTCCACCTTGTTTCTACTCTCTTACGTCTTGTTTCATTCCTTCGGCGTGGAGACGAAATTCCCAGACGAGAATCCCATACGACCGATCTATCTTTTCATCCTTTCGACCCACGTGGTGTTAGCTGCGGTGGTTTTTCCTTTGGTTCTTTTCACGGTATATCGTGGACTGACCAATCAAGTTACTGCACACCGAAAGATCGTACGTTGGTCGTATCCTATCTGGCTCTATGTCACAGTGACCGGAGTGATCGTCTACCTCATGATTTCACCTTATTACAAGTTCTGATCATGAAGAAGTCATTCCTCATTCTTTCTTTTCTCGTTACTCTTTTTACAGTTGGCGTCGATCAGGCTTCCGGACAATGTGCCATGTGTCGTCGCAATGTGGAGACCAACCAAACAGCGAATCGCTCCAAGGTGGGTACCGGTCTGAACAAAGGGATCCTCTACTTGATGTCCGTACCCTATGTGATCGGAATCGTCGGCGTGGCCATGTGGATGAAGCGGAGGAAAGAACAAGCTCGTTGAGGGCCTCTTGCCCCGCCATTCGTTTCTCGGTATCTTTACGATAATGCCTCTGTATAACACTCTGGATCAGGAAGCCCTGCGCGAACGCGTTGCGAAAGAAGCGTTTGACAGGATCACCCTTTCTTTTTACCGGTACGTCCGCTTGACGGACGTGGAGACCTTACGGGATCGGATGTTCGCAGATTGGGAGCGACTGGGCATCCTTGGACGCATCTATCTTGCCCAAGAAGGTGTCAATGCGCAGATTTCCATACCCCGACCGCATTTTGATGCCTTCCTTGCCTGGATGGAGGCAAACGAGGCGTTTCAAGCAATGGACTTGAAGATCGCTGTGGAAGACGATCGCTTCTCCTTCATAAAACTGAAAGTGAAAGTCCGCCACAAGATCGTCGCTGATGGCCTCGACGACAGGAGTTTCGATGTGACGGATGTCGGTCGTCACTTAAGCGCTCAAGAGTGGAACGACGCGATGAATTTGCCTGAGACGGTGGTCGTCGATATGAGAAACGTGTATGAGAGCGAAGTGGGTCATTTCAAAGGTGCGATACTTCCTCGGGCGGTCACGTTCCGTGAAGAGTTGGACGAGGTGCTTGGACTGTTACAGGATAAGAAAGACAAGAAGATATTGCTCTATTGCACCGGAGGCGTCCGTTGTGAAAAGGCCAGTGCGTACTTCCGGCATCACGGATTCGAGGATGTCAACCAGTTGAACGGCGGCATCATCTACTACGCGCAGCAGGTGAAGGAGCAGGGGATGACTTCCGAGTTCATCGGAAAGAACTTTGTCTTCGACGACCGGATGGGTGAACGTATCACCGATGATGTGATCAGCGAATGTCATCAGTGCGGTGCTGCTTGCGATAATCACACCAATTGCATCAACCAGGCTTGTCATGTCCTTTTCATACAGTGTAAGGAGTGTGCGGAAATCATGAACGCCTGTTGTTCGGAAGAGTGCAAACACATCATTTCCCTTTCAGAGGAAGAGCAGGCCCATATCCGTAAAACAAATCCGTTGAAGGATGTGCAGGCCTTGTATCATCCGGTAATCAAACGGATTCGCTGAGTGGAGAATCGCTCGGAGCCGCTGATTGCGTAACTTGTTTCAATGAAGCCCGCTCGGCATTTCGATCACATCGTATTGGGCACCGGTTCGATGGGTGCTGCCACCTGTTGGGAATTGGCTCGTCGTGGTGAATCTGTGCTCGGCATCGATCGGTTCAATGTGCCGCACGACAGAGGGTCTCACGGCGGGGAAACGCGTATCATCCGGAAAGCCTATTACGAGCATCCGGATTATATCCCTCTGCTGCAAGCGGCTTATGCCGGATGGGAAGAGTTGGAGGCTGCGTCCAACCAACAGCATTTCTTCCGTACGGGTCTGTTGTATGCCGGACGGGAGCACTCGTCCATTCTTCAAGGTGTCGTCCAATCTGCAAAACAATACGGTATCGAACTGGATCGACTCGCATGGAGCGATGCCCCGTCTGCTCGTTTCAATCTTCCAGCTGATTATACGATCCTATTCGAACCGGACGCCGGCTTCATCCGGGTGGATACCGCCCTTAAAAGCCTGATGGATCAGGCAAGGATTCACGGTGCGGAATTCTTGACGAATACTCCGGTGGTGAGTTGGACGGAAAAGGATGACGGGATCACGGTACAGACGACTTCCGAAACCTTCACCTGCGATAAGTTGATCATAACGGCAGGTGCTTGGACCTCCTCCCTGCTTCCTTCCATGGCCGATAAGCTCACGGTGACCAGGCAGGTACTCGCATGGTACGATGTCGGTGAGGAGCATGCATACGGATTGGGTGATTTCCCCTGTTGGTTGATTGCTGAACCAGGACTGCCGGGACCTTATTATGGTTTTCCTTCCATCGAGCAAGGGAAAAATGAAATGAAAGTCGCTTATCATCATCGAGGACCGATTGCCGATCCTGATTTGATCGCGGAAAAAGTTTCGGAACAGGAAACAGAAGCGCTGAATCGATTTGTAAAGAAGACGTTCAAAGGTGTTTCATCTGCGCCCATCCGTACCGCGGTGTGTATGTACGTGAACTCACCCGATGATCATTTCATCATTGATCGAATCGGAAGGGTTTCATTCGCCTGCGGATTCAGCGGGCACGGTTTCAAGTTCGTGCCTGCAATCGGCTCGGCGCTTGCTGATTTATCGATTAAAGCAACAACGGATTTGCCCATTGGATTCTTGTCATCCGACAGGTTTGACTGACTCCATGATTATTTCCTTTTTTCCTATCTTCGCACCAGTTCTTTGCCAGCCCAAAAAGCAACTTATCCAGAAAGGTGGAGGGATGACGCCCTATGAAGCCTTGGCAACCCCGGTAACGGCTGATCAACCAGTCGGGAAAGAAGGTGCCAACTCGTACTTCCTCCAAGGAAGACAGATAAGTCGGAATGGTCATCCAATCAATCAGCGATCCCTTCTGACTTGTCAGCAGGGATTTTTCTTTTTTGGTAGTTGGCGCTGACTACATGCTATGAACGACTTGCTTGCAAAAGTGTACGCCGGTTCTCCGGTCTACCAGGAATTAGTGAAACGGGTGTTGGTGATCGATGGCGCCATGGGCACCATGATC
>JBJTRB010000005.1:0-4237 GCA_046075925.1 Bacteroidota bacterium
CAAGTGGGATTAGTGACGCCATTGGTGGTGGCTGTGACTTGGGTAGGAGCTGTAATCACCACGGAAGCGGAACTGGTACAACCTCTGGCGTCCGTTACAGTCACGGTGTAATTGCCAGCTCCAAGAGCTGTGCCTGTAGCAGTAGATCCTCCGGAAGGCGACCAGGAGTAAGTGTAGTTAGGTGTACCACCGCTTGCGGTAGCATTCGCAGCGCCATTGTTTTGTCCGAAACAACGGGCATTCGTACTTGTAGGAATCTGGGCAGCCAATTGGGTGGGCTGTGAAATGATTGTTGAGGTGGTGGAAGTACATCCTCTGCTGTCCGTTACGGTAACGACATAGGTTCCAGCTGTCAGGTTGGATGCAGTTGCTCCGGTGCCTCCGATTGGTGACCACGAGTAGGTGTACGGACTCGTGCCGCCTCCCGGAGTTACTGTCGCACTTCCATTACTACCGTTGAAGCAACTTACCTGTGTATTGACGGCGGAAGCAGTGACAGGTGGTGCCTGAACAACCGAGAAGGTCTGTGTAGCCGTACAGCTATTCGCATCCGTAACCGTTACAGTGTAGGAGCCTGCTGCAAGGCCACTCACATTGGCACTTGTGCCGACGTTGGGAGACCACGAGTAAGTGTAAGGCGCTGTTCCGCCGGTAGGGTTGACAGAAATCGATCCGTTGTTTCCTCCGCTGCAAGAAACATTCACAACGGCGCCGAGTGCTGCGATAGGTAGAGGGTTGGTGATGTTCACACTGGCAGTGGATATACAACCAGCATCATCCGTTACGGTTGCTGAATAGGTTCCGGGTGCGAGGTTGCTGATGCTGTTCGCGCCGTTGATTCCGTTTGAAGTCTGAATCACCGTGCCTGCCGGATTGCGCCAAACATAGTTCCACGGAGCAACGCCTTGTCCTACCGCAGAAGCAGAGCCCAAGCCATTCGTGCATGGAGGCGGAAACTCGTTGACGGTAGGGGGCAGACAGCAAGCCAACTGGGCTGCGAAGGTCAATACCGGGTCTCCTGAGCAGGCAAATGAAGTCCACGATCCGGTTTCTCCATCACCATATGAATCTATGGAGATGTTTAGTGGAGCGCCCGGTATGCATTGGCCGGGTGGCAGGGTGGAAATAGAAAAGCAGAATGTCCAGTCGCACAAGTTCAGTGAGTTGTTGTCTCCGAAATTGTTTCCAGGATTCGCATCCTGTGCTCCAGAGGGACTACCTAATCCGGATTCGTAATAGAATCCGGCTCCTGTTGTAAGTCCGGTTGCAGTAGAGGTGACCGGTCCGGGATTCCAAGTCCACCTGCCAACACCGGAACAGTTCGCAGGCATCGTATACGTGAGTGTGCTGAGGTCCCATCCGGAAGAGAAGGTCGGTATTACGGAATGTAACCAGTTGACCGAGGTCTGGTTGTAGTCGGAGATGGTGTAACAGAAATTCACCCGCTGACCCGCCTGATACGTACCGTTTATTGGTGTTGGGCTTGCGGTAAGGTCACTTACGATGACGCAGCCTGCACAATCATAATTGTTTTGCAGCTGCATCGTGAAGTTGCACTGGTCGTTGATGTTTCCACCGCTCACTTGCAGCCAATAGGTTCCTGGTGCTAGTCCACCGAAGCTGGTGCTCAAGCTTCCATTCGAGCCGATGGCACATCCGCGGCCTATAAGGTTGTTACAACCGGTTCCATCGTAGAGACCCACGTTGGGTGTTTGCAGTCCGTTGATGTTCACATTCAAGGTCGGACCTGTAATGGTGAAACGGTACCATACATCGGATGCAGGACTTGCCATGTTTCCGGATGGGTTACAACCGATCATTGCAGAATAGGGTAATTCAGCAGTGGCGCAGAGGTTGGTGGTGTTGACGACCAGTGGTGTACCTACACCGTTGGGACATGCCACAGGAACAGGTAGGGTTCCAAGGTTGGTTGCGCCAGAACAAGCATCATTAGCAGGAGGAGCTCCGCCGTTGCATGTTGCGGTACATGCAGTGTTTGGACAGGGAACACAGCTGATTGCGGCTGCCCAGCCGCGATCGGTGAAACTACCATCTGAGGTGAATACCAAAGTGAGGCATCCGGAAGTGGCCGTAACAGTTCCCGGACTCGTTGTTCCTGTATAACTGCCTATTTGGGGAGCTGCAGTGTTGGAGCCATTGTAAATTCTAAGGAAGTCGAAGTTGTTTTCCAGAGCAAAGGCCGAGAAGGTCAATCGCACACATTGGCCAGGTGTGCTTGAACAGATCGTAATTGTGGAGTTCTCGTTGTTGGCGTAGTTGGCGCCGCCTCCGGTACCGTTACCGCCACTGTCGTAAAAGTTGCCAGTACATGACGAAGCCGTCGAGTTGCCCATGAGAATGTTCTGAGCTGAAGCTTCATTGATCAAGAGGCATAACAGTCCGGTCACGAAAAATAAAATCGTGACATTGACTGGAGGACTGATCTTGCAACGGTTTATCCGTTTCTTGAATACTTCGTAAAAATGAATCATTCAGGTGGTGTTTGGGGATATTGCTCGAAAAGTGGAAAAATCGAAAATGCTGGAGTTTTCCCCACTTTTAGAGCACACGAAATTTAATCCATAAAGACCACTAAATCAAGCATTTTTGGTCGATTTATTGCGCTTTTTCTTCGCAATTCAAATAGACGAAGCTTTGATTTTTTTGAAAAAACAGGGTTTTTGATGGAGTGCTGGTTCATTCCTGTGATTATCTGTAAATTCGGCCTCCAAAAATTCACAAAACCATGAAAGTAACTGTAGTCGGTGCCGGAAACGTGGGCGCCACCTGTGCTGATGTGATTGCCCACAAGGATTTCGTCCGTGAAGTGGTATTACTCGACATCAAGGAAGGAATCGCTGAAGGAAAATCATTGGATATCTGGCAGACCAGCCCCATCAATCTGTATGACACCAGGATGGTAGGCAGTACCAACGACTATGGAAAGACAGCCGGGTCGGACGTGGTGGTCATCACCTCCGGACTTCCGCGTAAGCCGGGCATGAGCCGCGATGACCTTATCGCCACCAACGCAGGAATCGTCCGCTCCGTTACCGAGAACATCATCAAGCATTCTCCCAACGCGATCGTCATCGTTGTATCCAATCCGTTGGACGTAATGACGTATTGCGCTTACCTCACCGCCAAGATCGATTCGCGTCGTGTCTTCGGTATGGCAGGTATTCTGGATACTGCCCGCTATCGTGCTTTCCTCGCAGAAGCACTCGACACCTCTCCAAAGGATATTCAGGCAGTACTGATGGGCGGTCATGGCGACACGATGGTTCCGCTGCCACGTTATACCACCGTAGCAGGAATTCCTGTTACCGAGTTGATCGACAAGCAGCGCCTCGATGCCATCGTTGATCGTACCAAGAAAGGTGGCGGTGAGTTGGTCAACCTGATGGGAACATCAGCCTGGTATGCTCCTGGTGCAGCGGCTGCTCAGATGGTAGAGGCGATCGTTAAAGATCAAAAACGGATTTTCCCTTGTTGTGCTCTGCTCAATGGTGAATACGGTTTGAAGGATATTTACCTCGGAGTGCCCGTGAAACTCGGAAAGAACGGTATCGAAGAGATCATCGAACTGAAGTTGACGGAAGACGAGATGAGATTGGTTCATGAATCGGCTAAGGCAGTCAAAGAAGTCATGGACGTACTCGATAAAATGAATGCGGCTCCTGCCAAGTGATATTTTATCATTCAAGTTAAAACGAAAGTCCCGCTTATGCGGGACTTTTTCTTTTGATGATACAGCTGCTGATCGTATGTCGCCTTCTGGCAATCATCCTGTAGGCGGAATCACCGATACCTTTAGGAATAAGGCAAGTGAAATAGGAGAGTAGTCTCAGTATGCCGCCGCAATGAAACAGTATACGCTGTACGGCTTTGAATTCGGTATGTATGCCTTTGTGATCGATTAGGATGACCGAGTCGCACTGTTGAAGCTGATCGATAACCGAGTCATCATCGATGTGAAAGCGGATTCGCTCACGATCATCGAAGGAGATGTTGTGCTTGACAGTATATCTTTTCACGAATCGCTCGGAAGTGCTGCAGATTCCGCATGATCTGTCCACTAAAACCGTCGGCTTGCAGTTCATGGCTTATAGCTGACAAAATAGGGTGCTCGTAGGACTTCCAGTTTGAAGGTGTAGGGAGGGCCTGATGTGGCGGGAATCGTCACCAATTGCAAGGTCTGCTGATTGATGCAGGTGACGTAGCCATTCCTTCCTCC
>JBJTRB010000006.1:0-2650 GCA_046075925.1 Bacteroidota bacterium
CGAATTCACCACTACAGTGTCCCGTGAAATACATCCATTGGAGGAAGAAGTGACCGTGAGTACGTATGTACCCGAACTGGAGGTGGTAGGTGTCGATATGTTGGTAGCGGATGTAAAACCACCTGCGCCAACGGTTGTCCAGGAGTAAGAGACGCCAGCGGAGGGCGACGATCCGTTGAGTGTGACAGAAGTCACGGTGCAGGTAAGTGTCTGGTCTGCTCCTGCATTCGCTCCGGGGGGAACGGAGTTGCCCGTCACCAAAACCGTATCCGTAGAAACACAACCGGCGGAAGTAGCAGTCACCGCCAATACATAGGAACCTACTGTAGAAACAACCGGCGTAAGTGTGGATACTCCGGAAACAATCGTTCCTCCGTTGAGGGCAGTCCAGTTGTATACGACACCGGTCGAGGTGCTGGAACCGGATAAGGACACGGTAGGACTGGCGCAAGTCAGTACCCTGTCAGGACCGGCGTTTGCATTCGGCGCGGTGCAATTTGCAAGAGGTGCATAGGTGGTATTCACGCCGCTGTTGATCTGCACCTGTGTAGGACTCCACAGCGCACCGGAGAACGTGGTGGAACCTGTGCCCGACCCGATGATGACCGCTGCTCTGGTCGCATAGACCGTTCCCAGCCATTTCGAAGTCGAACCGGAAGAACCGTTAGCGACAAGGAATGAGGCATTGCCGGTGGGAGAAGTAGAACCGGTGCCGTGTGTCTCAAGATATACCCTACCTGCGGAACCGCCATTCAGAAGATTTGTTGTGATTTTTCCGAGGTCGACATCACCGTGTACATAGATCTGGATATTACCGAACGAAGTGTTCTGGAGATTGAAATTGAAAGTGTTCGTATTACCCGTGTTCTTGATCGAACTGAATACATAGATACCGGGACCGTTGAAAGTAACTGTCTTGTTACCACCTAAATTCATGGCTCCATATCGACCAGGAGAGAGCGTTGTAGTGGTGGTGATGTTGGTCGCCCCAGCTGCTGGGAAAGTAATTTCTGCAGGGAATGCTGGGAGCACGGGCAGAGAGGGCGTGCCCACTACCCTGCCACCACCTGGAACTGGTCCGGTGTACGTGAAACCGGATGGCTGGGTGACGCGTCCGGTCACTGTGCCTCCACCCACGAGGATATTACCGTTCACATCGATGTTACCCGATAAGCTGGCGCTGGAGCCGGTGGAAAATATGTTGCCAGTCGCACCAGCCGTATTGGCTGCGGTGATACGTCCGGAAACGACATTACTGTTGTTCAGACTTATCTTGCCCCCGGAAAACAGATTACAGCCGAGGGTGGAATTACCATTGGTTTGAATCAACGTCTGGCTGCCGATATTCCCGCTTTGCATGGTCGTCGATGAACTCAGCACGACACCGAAGCCGGGTGCTGGCGGAGCTGTGACTCCGGTTGCACCTGACTGCCCTCCATAAACGACATAGTCGTAAATGGATGTCGTCTGCGCCTTCAAGGACAGCGAGAATAGTAAACTGACGATCAGGAATAAATTAACCCTGAATCCCGTGTTCTGAATGGTTCTGTTTTTCATGTGTAATTGGATATTGGGTAGTTAGGAATCTTATGTTTTTAAAGGGATTGAATGGAGAATATGGGTATCATCCCTCAAGGATTACAAGTTCGCAATTCCGTCTCACATTTCCATATAATGCCATCGTGAGCGGAACTCTTTATTGTGCACCACGGCCTGATTTTTCATCTTTTTTGGCCAATACCCGGTTATCCTTGGCGAAGAAATCTTCAGGCTTTGCAAGGATAGACCTCTGGCCATCTGAAGTTAACCTGAATTTCACATTCGTGAATTTGTCTTCGTCGTCGTTTGACGTGATTGATTAAATGAACAGTGGATGGGTTGTTCGCTTTCATGACCTGTATCGTCTGATTATTTCATAGCAGACAACACAAGCTACTGCATGGGCTTTCAATCGAGTATCGTCTTCGAACAAACGGGGGATTTTAGCGGACCACTGGCCGCTGTAGTTACATCAACGGTCGATGTAATTCACTTTGATGGAAAGCTTCAGCCACTCATCCTGCCATTCCTTCGACTCCAGAACTGCGAAAAGCAGCTTGCCTGCATCCAGCAACCGTGCAACGCTTTCATTCCGGTTACGTGGCAGATACCCCAGCTTCTGACTTTCGGCCGTGAAAATCACAACGGCGAAACGGTCGTGCTCATTATCCGGCTCACGCAATAACAACAGCTTATCGCCCTGCTTGAGACCAGGCTCCACTTTGTCTAACTCCAAGTACGAAGTTCCAGCGATATGACATTCCAATACCACCAACTCTCTAGCGAATGGCGCAAGACTTCCATCTTTACCCTGTAGAAAAGCAAGGAGTCCTGGCGAAACTTTCACTAATCCGCTCACGCGCCCTCCTCCTTCATCAGCACTTCGATCTGCTGGTTGTAATAATCCGTCTCTTGCAGCACTGCATCGATCAATTGAGTGATTGCTGCCCGTTGAGATAGCACCCAATCTTCATCATCGATCTGGTCTTTGACCGTGTATGGGAAGTCCGACTTCAACTTTTCGATTTCCTCGCGTACACGAGCGACTACGATGCGCAGATGATTGTTGCGCATGATCAACTCTTGAAGTGAAGAAAAGTCCGGAAGCGAT
>JBJTRB010000007.1:0-2617 GCA_046075925.1 Bacteroidota bacterium
AACTGCGAGCAGAGGGTAAGGTTCCGTGTGTATTGTATGGTGGAAACGAACAAGTCCACTTCAGTGCACCGGCGCTCGACTTCCGCCATCTCGTGTATACTCCCGAAGTGTACACGGTCGACATCCATGTGAACGGCAAAACGTATTCAGCCATCATGAAGGACATTCAGTTCCATCCGGTGACTGACAGTCTCATGCACATCGATTTCATGGAACTTTCCGGCGACAAGCCGGTGAACATGGAGATCCCTGTAAAGGTTTCTGGCAATTCAGTCGGCGTTCGTGCAGGTGGTATCCTTGTGCACAAGCTGCGCAAGCTGAAAATCTCTGCACTTCCTAAGCATCTTCCTGACCAGATCGAAGTGAAAATCGACGACTTGAATATCGGTGACGATGTACGCGTAAAAGATCTGCACCTTGACGGTGTAACTTTCCTTGACACTCCCAGCAACGTGATTGCCGGTGTCAAAACGACGCGTGCGGTTGCTGCTGCTGCGCCTGCTGAAGCAGCGCCAGCCAAGGCTGCGCCAGCTGCTGCAGCTCCCGCGGCCAAGAAGTAAGCTTTTCAAACAAAAGCAAAAAACCCCGCATGCTGGGCTTTTTTTATGGCTACAAAATCGATCACTTATTATTGAAGGCAGACATGGTGCGGTCGATTCCGATCGTGACAAAGCTCTGCACGATGCGAACAGATTGAGTGATGCGCTCTGGGAGTGTCTCTTTTTCCTCCGGCGTCCATTCCCCGAGTACATAATCGACTTGTCGGCCTTTGGCAAAGTCGCTGCCGATACCGAACCTCAACCGGTTGAATTCTTCCGATCGAAGCGTTTGTATGATGTCGGCCAGTCCGTTGTGAACTCCGTCACTGCCCTTTTTTCGGATACGTAACGTTCCGAACGGAAGAGCCAGGTCGTCGGTAATGACCAACAGGCTGTGAGCCGTGATTTTTTCCGCCTGCATCCAGTAATTCACCGCCTTTCCGCTCAGGTTCATGAAGGTGGTAGGCTTGATGATGACCAATTGCTTCCCTTTGAAGCGGGCATGACACACATCGGCGTGTCGATCGGAGTGGAAAACGGCAGCGGTTTCGCCGGAAAGTTCGGCAGCCAGGGCGTCGGCTACCTTGAATCCCACGTTATGTCGGGTGTTCTCATATTCGGAACCGATATTTCCCAGGCAAGCGATGAGGAATTTTGACATGAAACGAAGGTAAACAATTGACATTGCCTGTTTTCCTATTCCGGACAGTTCAACTGATGAACATCACTGGCCTCATGTCCGGAAATTCCTACCTTTGACATCAGAACCAGACACCATGAGAAAAATCTCTACCCTATTGACCTTGATGCTTGGCTTGACACTTTGCGCTTCGGCACAATACAGCCTGGTCATCAATGAGTTGGATTATGACCAATTCAATCCTTCGGCTGACTCTGCCGAGTTCATCGAATTGTACAACAACGGTACCGGCCCTATCAACCTGGCCGACTTCCTCGTCGTCGGTATCAATGGAGCAGCCGGTGGCGCTGTCAATTACAGGAACTTCGTTTTGCCAGCTTACCAGTTGAACGCAGGCTCCCATTATGTCATTTGTGGCAATGGTGGATTCGTTCCCCTGTGCAACCAAGTTGAAAATGTATTCTCCAACATGATCCAGAACGGAGCACCCGATGCAATCGCCATCCTGCACCTCCCGGATTCTTCCGTAGTGGATGCGTTGAGCTATGAAGGGACTGTTCCCGGTTACTCTGACGGTGTGGGCGTTCCAATCGCTAACAGTGATACGGTTTTCAACTCCTTCCTTGGCTTGAGCCGTTTCCCCGACGGAAACGATACGAACGATGATTCCACCGATTTCGTGCTGTCTTGTATCACGCCTGGCACATCCAATACGAATACCAATAGCGGTTGTACCGCTCCGAATTCCGTTGGCAGTCTGACGGTGAATAATCATTTGGCAGCATTCCCTAACCCTGCACGTGATTTCATCTCTCTTATCGGACTTCCTGTAACCTCATCCGACTGGCAGGTTGAAATCGTAGATATCACCGGTAAGGAAGTATACAACCGCAACCACCGCGCTACGAATCATGCTATCCGACTTGATTTATCCGAGTTGATCAACGGTGTTTATATTCTCGATGCCAGCAATAGCGAACAACCCGGTTTCAAAGGCAAGATCAAGTTGCTGGTCCGCCATTGATTCTGAACGATACCGATTATGAAAAAACCCGCAGGTAACCCTGCGGGTTTTTCTTTTGATGGCTGACAGAATCAAAGTGAACGTAAGGCACGACGCATGTCGACCTTCTCCATCACGATGCTTTCGATGCGGGCGACAGGAACGCGCTCCTGTTGCATCGTGTCGCGGTCGCGCAGCGTGACCGTATCGTTTTCGAGCGACTCGTGGTCGACGGTGATGCAGAGCGGTGTTCCGATGGCATCCATTCGACGGTATCGTTTGCCGATCGAGTCCTTCTCCTCGTACATGCACACGTGGTCAAACTTCAGGCGGTCCATGATTTCACGGGCCTTCTCCGGCAGACCGTCTTTCTTGGTGAGCGGAAGTACCGCGCACTTGACAGGTGCCAGCATGGGCGGGATACGGAGGACTACG
>JBJTRB010000008.1:0-2252 GCA_046075925.1 Bacteroidota bacterium
CAGAGACCCTGATGCTGTATTACTCATTTTCAAAGAGCCATTGCTTTTACCCGATGGAAGCAAGACTAACGAAAGAATGATTGTCCGCGAACGGGATGAAAAACGAGAATTATGGACCGGTCGAATGGCTACGCCAGGCGAGGTGGAGCGGATTTCAGGAGCACAGGAGGTAAGAGTCTCAACTGAATCCATCTCCTTAAAAGTGCCTTTCGATCAGTACAAAAAGGTATTCGTACTTAGATTCCCAAAAGGATTGGAAGATGATAAATCCGATGCTTATGACCTATTCGATCTGGTGAAAAATATCCGTGAGGAAATCGGGAATCAATCCGCTGAACTGGATGATTTTTCATTAGAGAAAATGGTTGCAGGATTGCGGGAAATCAAGTCGAAGGAAGAATTGCAACTGCTTCAGAAAGCGATTGACATTTCCGTCGAAGGACACCTTCGAATGATGGATTCGGTCAGGGCAGGATGGAAAGAGTACCAGGTGGAGTCGGTCGGCGAATATTATTTTCATCATCTGGGAGCAGAAGATGTTGGATATCCCAGCATCTGCGGTGCATCTGAAAATGGCTGTGTGCTGCATTACGATAAGAACCGTAGGACGGTAACAGCGGGCGATTTGATACTCCTGGACATGGGGGCGGAGTACCACGGCTATACGGCTGATATTACTCGGACCATTCCGGTCAGTGACAGTTTCACGGAGCCGCAACGTCTACTGTATGAATTGGTTTGGCAAGCTCAACAAGCCGGGATGGATTCATGCATTTCTGGAAAGGATTTCAGAGCTCCACACCGGGCTGCCTTGTCGGTGATCGAAGATGGACTCATCCGCCTTGGTATAATTACCAAGAAGGAGGAGGCCCGTCAGTATTTTCCCCATAGCACCTCGCACTACCTGGGCTTGGATGTACATGATCCGGGCGGCTATGGACCACTCCGGCCCGGACAAGTCATCACCGTCGAACCCGGACTTTATATCCCATCTGACAGCGATTGTGATACGAAATGGTGGAATATCGGTATCCGAATAGAGGACGATATCCTGATTACCGAGGGCGTGCCTGTGAATATGTCAGGTGCCTTACCCTCCAGACTGGATTTATTGGAAAAATATCTCAAATCGCATCCTTGAACCGATTAGGGCCTTTTTCCAAAAAAAACGGGTTTGAATTGACTTCCTTATCGATAATTACTTATATTTGCGGCCCCGTGAGCTCTTTGTGAGAAACGGCTAATATCCTTTAAAATGGCAAAGAAAGGCAATCGTGTACAGGTCATCCTGGAATGTACCGAACACAAAACGAGCGGACAGCCCGGCATGTCCCGTTACATCACAACCAAGAACAAAAAGAATTCCCCAGATCGTCTGGAGATGAAGAAGTTCAACTCCATCCTCAAGAAGATGACGGTTCATAAGGAAATCAAATAACATCAAAATAATTTCAAGCCATGGCTAAGAAAGTAGTTGCTACCCTGAAAACCGGAAAAGGCAAGGAATTCTCCAAAGTGATTAAAATGGTGAAGAATCCTGTTACCGGTGGATATCAATTCAAGGAAGAAGTGGTTCACAACGACCACGTGAAGGATTTCTTGAAAGACAAATAAGACATCCCGCATACCGGGAAATGAAAGCTTCTTTCTACCCGAAAGAAGCTTTTTTCTTGTCTGATAATTAGCAGGACTCAACCATGGGATTATTCGGATTCTTTTCAAAAGAAAAAAAGGAAAGCCTCGATAAAGGACTTGAGAAAACGAAGTCCAATATCTTTTCGCGCATAGCAAAGGCAGTAGTAGGAAAATCAACGGTTGATGCCGAAGTGTTGGACGAATTGGAGGAAATACTCGTCACCTCCGACGTAGGCGTCAACACCACACTCAAGATCATTAAACGGCTGGAGGAGAGGGTTTCAAAAGACAAGTACGTCGGAACAGACGAACTCAACAAACTTTTGAAGGAAGAGATCGGCGCATTGCTATCAGAAAACAACACCCTATCACGTTCTGATTTCTCCATACCGGAACACATTTCAGGTCCTTATGTCATCATGGTAGTTGGCGTGAATGGGGTTGGTAAAACAACCACCATCGGCAAACTGGCTCATCAGTTCAAGACGCATGGTAAGTCGGTCATTCTGGGCGCTGCAGATACGTTCAGGGCTGCCGCTATCGATCAATTGGAGATATGGGCAAAGAGGGTTGATGTACCCATCGTGCGTCAGGAGATGGGCTCTGATCCTGCTTCG
>JBJTRB010000009.1:0-3256 GCA_046075925.1 Bacteroidota bacterium
TTTCGCAAGAAGGTCGATTGGTGATCGATCTCGATCGTTCAGTACTCAATCGTGGTGTATACCTGCTGTTACTGCAGACAGGCGATGAGCAGCGCATGGTGCGGCTTATTGTGGATTGATAGTTCAATCAACCGATGAAAAAGCATATCGCTGAACTCAGAATCCTTCAGGCAGCGGAATATGCTGCCGATAAACATCGGTTTCAGCGAAGGAAAGACAAGGCGGCTACGCCTTACATCAATCATCCGCTTAGTGTCGCTTTTCGACTGGCTGCAGCCGGTGAATCAGATGCTATGGTATTGATGGCCGCTCTTCTTCACGATACCATCGAAGACACGAATACGAGTTACGATGACCTGAAGGAGAAGTTCGGCATTGAGGTGGCAGATGTGGTATTGGAACTCACCGACGACAAGCACTTGTCAAAAGAGGAGCGAAAGCGTCGACAAGTCGATCTGGCTGCGGGAAAAAGTCTTGCTGCCAGAAAAGTGAAGCTGGCCGATAAGATCTGCAATGTGAACGATATCCTTCATCATCCTCCGGATGATTGGTCCGTTGAAGAAAAAGTCAGATACATACTTTGGTCAAAGGCGGTGGTTGACAACATGCGAGGATCTCAGCCCGTACTGGAGCAGGAATTCGATGAGCTTTTCCTGCAATGCAGGACTGAGTTCAAGTTCGACTATTGAACCTCCTTTTTGGCTTTTATTCCCTAAATTTGGGTTTTATCCCAAATCATGGAAATTCCGAAGACCTACGATCCTTCTTCAGTGGAGGACAAGTGGTACCGCTATTGGATGGATCGCGGATTTTTTCGCAGCACCCCCGATGATCGTCAGGCGTATACGATTGTAATTCCACCTCCGAATGTGACCGGCGTTCTGCACATGGGTCACATGCTAAACAATACCATTCAGGACGTGCTCATACGCAGGGCGCGTATGCGCGGCTTTAACGCCTGTTGGGTACCGGGAACCGATCACGCATCCATAGCCACTGAAGCCAAGGTCGTTGCAATGCTTCGAGACAAAGGGATCCGCAAACAGGACCTTACCCGAGAGCAGTTTCTGGTGCACGCCTGGGAATGGAAAGAAAAATACGGCGGCATCATCCTGGAGCAACTCAAGAAATTAGGGGCTTCCTGTGATTGGGACCGCACGCGTTTCACCATGGAAGACGACCTGAGTGATGCAGTCATATCGGTGTTCATCGATTTGTATCGAAAGGGTCATATCTACCGCGGTGTGCGTATGGTGAATTGGGATCCGCAGGGGAAGACCGCTCTCAGTGATGAGGAGGTCATCTACAAGGAAGTACAGTCCCGATTGTTTCATGTCAAATATCCGATCGTAGACGCAGACCTTGCTGCTTTATTGAAATCCGGATCTTCGGAATGGAAGGTGGGTGATTCGGGATGGTCCGTATCAGTCGCAGGCAAATCAGTTGAAGGGAAAGAATTCATTACCATCGCTACGGTCCGTCCGGAAACGATCCTGGGAGATACGGGCGTTTGTGCTCATCCGGATGATGAGCGTTACAGGAATTTCAAAGGAAAGTTCGCTGTCATTCCGATGGTGAATCGTCCGGTACCGATTGTCTTTGACACCTACATCGAAATGGAATTCGGTACTGGTGCGTTGAAGGTGACACCTGCTCACGATATAAATGATTACAACCTTGGTCAGAAGTTCGGTCTGGAAGTGATCGATACCATCAACGATGATGGCACCATGAGCAACGCCGCCGGATTCTACGTCGGTGAGGATCGTTTCGCTGTCCGTAAGAAAATAGTCAAGGACCTCGAGGCAATGGGTCAGGTGGTGAAGATCGAGGATTACAAGAACAAGGTCGGCTATTCCGAGCGCACCGATGCGGTCATCGAACCCAAATTGTCCATGCAATGGTTTTTGCGCATGGACAAGGTTTCTCAACCTGCCTTGGAGCACGTTGTCAATGGCGATATCCGCTTGATTCCGGATAAGTTCCTCAATACATACCGGCATTGGATGGAGAATGTACACGACTGGTGTATTTCACGCCAGTTGTGGTGGGGGCAGCGTATCCCTGCCTGGTATGGACCAGGCAATGACCATGTAGTCTGTAAGACGGTCGAGGAAGCCGTTTCACTCTTTGCAGAAAAGGGTGTCACGTTGAAGAAAGAAGACCTGAGACAGGACGAGGACGTGCTCGATACGTGGTTCTCTTCCTGGTTGTGGCCCATTTCCGTATTCGACGGATTCAAAGATCCAGGAAACAAAGACATCAAGTATTATTATCCTACCAATGATCTGGTTACTGCTCCTGAAATCCTCTTCTTCTGGGTGGCACGTATGATCATTGCAGGTTACGAGTACATGGGCGAAAAGCCGTTCACCAATGTATATCTCACCGGTATCGTCCGGGACAAACTTGGTCGGAAGATGTCGAAATCCCTCGGCAACTCGCCTGATCCGCTCGACCTGATCGCGAAATACGGAGCAGACGGAGTGCGCGTCGGTATGTTGTTGAGTTCTCCTGCTGGAAACGACTTGTTGTTCGATGAGTCGCTTTGTGAGCAAGGCCGGAATTTCGCCAACAAGATTTGGAATGCTTTCCGACTGGTTAAAGGCTGGATGCCCGACCCTTCATTGAAAACACCTGCTGCCAATACCGTTGCTGTTTCATGGTTCAAGGAAAAGTTCCAAGAACAGTTGGGTGTGATCGATGATCATTACTCCAAATACCGCATGAGCGATGCGCTCATGTCATCCTATAAACTGGTTTGGGACGATTTCTGTTCCTGGTACCTGGAAATGATCAAGCCCACTTATTCGGAATCGGGTCCGTCAGCCATCGATCAAGCCACCTACGATGCTACGTTATCCTTCTTCGAAGGATTGCTCAAAGTGCTGCATCCATGGATGCCGTTCCTATCCGAGGAGCTTTGGCACCACTTGCAGCAGCGCGCTGAAGGGGAGTGTATCATTATCGCTCCATGGCCTACTTCAAGCGAAGCAGACAAGCGTTTGCTGGCAGAATTCGAATGGAGTGCCGAGGTGATTTCCCAGATACGCAATCTTCGTAGCTCCAAAGGTCTTTCGCCGAAGGAAGCGCTTTCGTTGCAGGTGCGTCCCCGCAATGGATTTGCTTCGGCATTCGATCCGATTGTCATGAAGCTTTCCAACTTGACTGCACTGGAAGAAACTCCGGAAAAAGTCGAGGGGGCATTCTCTTTCCTGTCCGGCACGATCGAGTGCTATGTTCCACTTGCAGGTCG
>JBJTRB010000010.1:0-7645 GCA_046075925.1 Bacteroidota bacterium
CTTGATATCTTGTTCCATGTTCGTAATGACTTCCAATCCGCGTTCGTATAAATGGATCAGGTCGGAAGTTACCGCACCACTGAATCGCGCAAATTCGCAGCCATCCGTAGTGGTGATGAATTGATTAACGAGCTCTTCAGAAATGCCTTTGGTACGGAATCCCGCTGCAGCCGTATCTTTCGATAGCTCTGAAACCGGTATACTCAATTTGTCACCGGCAAACCCCCAGAGTGCTTTGAAGAGCTCGTCCAGGAAACGGTCTTTTTCTTGTTTGTCCAAGAAGCTTTTAGCGACACTCAATCGCTTGAGTGCAGTTTTGGAAGCGCGTTTGCTTTTGACTGACTTTATGTCTGAAAGCAACCTTCTGTTTTTTCGAACAAACAGTATTACCATTCCACCTATAAGTAGTGGTAATACCAGTAACACATGAAATAATGTCGAATGGATGAAAGGCTTCCTGTCCGAAATCCAGGTTGGTTTTTTCGTCTTGATGAAAGTAATGTCTTTTCCCAGTAGCTGCACATCCGATTTTTTGGAAACCGACACCGTAGTGGTTGTCGAATTGCCTGTCCCTTTGTCTACTATCAGTTGAAGGTCCGGGGCAGGTAGTTCGATATACTTTTTCTGCTCCGGGTCGAAGTAGGAAAAAGACTTTACCGGAATCTTATAGGTGCCTCCTGTCCGGGGTATCAAAAGAAATTCAAATGACTTGGTTCCTGATACGCCGGTGGCTGTTGCGTTGACATTGACGGATTCTTTCGGCTCATAGGTTTCCATGTCGGGAGGAAACTCGATTGAAGGCGAATCGATCAGTTTGATGTTTCCTTTCCCACTCACTTTGATGCGTAGGTTGACCGGGTCATTGGCAACGGTGTTCGACTTGTCAAGCGAAACCTCACAGGCGTATTTCCCTACAGCACCTGTGAAGGAAGAAGGAGCCCCGGAAGGGAGCGGGTTGACCTTGATTCTTATCGGTGAACTGGCCAGCGGGATTTTCACATCCTGCGCGTTGCCGAAAAAAGGGTTATTGAAGGGGTCGTTGAAGAATTGGCTGAAAGGATCGTTGTTGCGTTGCCGCTTGACAGGCACGCGAGCGACCACTTCGCCTTTCATAGGATCGATTTCGAGATTACCTGCCCTTTGGGGAAAGATGACGAGTTTTCGAATGTCAGCCACATCATACGTTACTCCATCTACATTTTCCTGATGAAAAACGGGTTGTTGAGGCAACTCGACATCCTGGCTCCAGAAACCATCAAGACTCGGTATTTTATCGAGAGAATAGTTCAACAATTGAACCCGCGTGTAAAGCCGATACGTGACAACAATGGCTTCACCGATGAAAGCAGCGTTTTTATCCACTCCAGCTTTAATGAATACGCCAGATGGACCCTGTCCGCCGCTATTGCCACTTGCAGTGTTGCGGTTTCCGGACTTTGCCACGGTAATGGTGACTGGATTGGATATGAGTCGATCGTTACCGGAGACGATCTCGGCTCCGCCTATTTTAAAGGTTCCTTCCTTGGTTGGCTGTAAGACGTAAGTGAATGAAAGGGATTGAGAAAAACTACCGTTTACAATGGTCATATTGGACGATTGGTTCGGTCCCATCAGGACATTGAAGTCCTGGAAGGCTGGCGCTTTGAATCCTCTTGCTGAGTTAGCTCCATTGAGTGTGAAGGTGATCTGAAGTTGATCGCCTACGCTGAGAGATGTTGTGTTCACTGAAGCGGTGAATCGATCACTTTCAGCGAATGCAGGACTATTGCATAGCAAGGCAATTAGAGCGGTTGCGAACGACCGCATGATCCATTTAAAGGCCGCTATTTTGATTTTCATCTTCATTCAGAATGACTATTGAAAGATCACCAATTCTTGTCGATAGGAACGACTACACCTTCTTTTTTCATCATCTTTTTTTGAAGTGCTTTTTCGTCGTTGTTCAAAGCTTGAAGAATCTTTTCAGCATCCTCTTTTGAGATTTCCTGTTTTCCGGATTTGCCTTGTTTCTGGTCCTTCTTATCCTGGTTCTTATCGGCACTTGCTTGCTGATCCTGGTTCTTGTTTTCCTTATTGTCTTTGTCTTTTCCTTGTTGCTGCTGTTGCTGCTGCTGCTGTTTGTCTTTATTATCCTTGTTCTGGTCTTGATTTTGCTGTTGCTGCTGCTGCTGCTGCTGTCTAAGCATCGACTGTGCATATGCCAGGTTGTAGCGAGTATCGTTGTCTTTCGGGTCCAACTTCAAGGACTGTTTGAACGCATTGATGCTTTCTTCGTACTTTTTTTCTTGCAGCAGACTTGTGCCCAGATTGTGATAAGCAGCTGATTTGACATCTTTATCCAAATCGCTTCTTTCTAAGACTCTTTTATAAGTATCGCTGGCATTTTCGAATTTTTTCTGCTTGTAAACGGAGTTGCCCAGGTTGTAAGTGGAAGTGACGTTCTTCTTGTCCAGCTCCAAGGATTTACGATAGTTGATCTCCGCATCATTGAATTTTCCGTCTTTGTAGGCACGGTTACCTTCTCTTGTCAATTTATTGGCATTTTGACCTTTCGCTATATGGCAAGCGGAGAATACCAGTAAGATGGCAAAGCAGAGGTTCTTATGGATATCAGTTCTCATTTTCTCCGAATAATTTTAATCGTCTGATCCATGCGGATTTCCGTTCACCTAGCACGGATTCCAGTAATAAGGCAAGCAGGGCAGCAGCCAGAAAGAACTGGAAGCGGTCTTCGTAATCGGTGTATTGTTTCGTGCCGAAGGTCTTTTTTTCCATTCTGCCGATCTGTTTCAGTAATTCATCCAAACCATCGTCCGCTTGAGTGGAGCGGATGTATATCCCTTTACTTTCAGCTGCGATTTTTTGCAAGGTCACTTCATCCAATTTGGTAAGAACCGTTTGACCTTCTTTGTCTTTGAGGAATCCGCTTCCATTCAAAGGAATAGGAGTGCCATCGGGCGACCCCATGCCAATGGTGTGAATGATAGCTCCTGTTTCAATCGCTTCCTTGGTCGCTTCAAGTGCGTCGTCCTCGTGGTTTTCTCCATCCGTGATCACGACAATCACTTTGTGCTTCTTGTCGGTCTTGTTGAATGAAGTGGAAGCCAGTCGGATCGCAGTTCCGATTGCGGTACCTTGAGTAGGTACCATGTTAGGTTCGATCGTGGAAAGGAAAAGCTTGGCAGCTGCGTAATCGGTCGTGATGGGCAATTGCACATAAGCCTTGCCGGCAAATACCACGATTCCGATCCGGTCGTTCTCTAAACGGTCTATCAAACGGCTGATCACTTGTTTCGCGCGTTCCAGTCGGTTCGGACGCAGGTCTTCCGCCTTCATCGAATTCGAGACGTCCAGAGCGATGACAACATCCACCCCTTGTCTCTTTACCTCTTCCAGTCTTGAGCCTATCTGAGGGTCTGCCCAGGCAACGACCAACATAGTGTAGGAAAACAAGATGAGAACTGCTCCGATCTTTGGCTTTCTTGAAGACCGTTTAGCAGTCAGCTGTTCAACAAGGGAATGGTCTCCGTATTGACCTAATTTTTTATTCCGTTGACGCCAGGATAGAAGTATCATGGCAGCCAATACCGGCAGTGCAATCAAGGCGTAAAGGTGTTCAGGATGAGCCCAGCGGAACATGTTCATGGCAGAATCCTCAGATAAGTATTTCGAAGTAGTGATTCAACGGCCAGAAGCAATACTGCGATCAGTACGAATGGGAAATATTCCTCTGTCCTCTTTCTGAACTCAGTCACATCGATACGTGTCTTTTCCAACTTGTCGATGTCATTATAAATGGCTTCCAGTCGATTCGTGCTCGTTGCACGGAAATATTTACCTCCAGTGATATCGGCTATATTCTTCAGGACAGCCTCATCGATCTGGACAGGCACATTCTGGTATTGGATCCCGAAAGGTGTTCTGAACGGATAAGGGGCGACGCCTTCGCTTCCAACACCGATCGTATAGACACGTACACCGAATGATTTAGCGATTTCACCTGCGGTCAATGGAGCGATGGAACCTATGTTGTTTACTCCATCTGTCAAGAGAATGACAACCTTGCTTTTCGCTTTGCTGCTTCTGATCCGATTGATGGACGTGGCTAATCCTTCTCCGATAGCTGTACCGTCAGCCAACGAACCGCTTTCCAATGATCCGATCAGGTTCTTTAGTACGCTATGATCGGATGTGATGGGGCATTGCGTGAAACTCTCTCCGCTGAAAACTACCAAGCCGATCCTGTCGTTCGGACGGCTATCGATGAATTGCAGTGCCACCTTTTTCGCCGCTTCGATACGATTGGGCCTTAAGTCTTCGGCCAGCATACTGGGAGAGAGGTCGAGTGCAAGGACAATATCGATGCCCTCTGTGGTGACACTTTGGGAACTCGAACTGGATTGAGGTCTGGCCAGTGCTAGGATGATCAGCGCAACAGATGACAACCGTAGTGCAAAGGGAAGGAGTACCAGTCTTTCTCTAAACTTTGGCGTGGTTGCGGGCAGACTGGATAATGGTGAGTAGCGAAGTGTGCTTCGCTTTTTTGGAGCAATGAAAATACGATAACCAACCAAGGCTGGCAGAAGTAACAACAGCCAAAGAAAATGTGGATCTGCAAAACGGATTCCGGCCATCATGCAGAGCTCCTTTCTTCGGCAGCCTCTACAGCAGCGATGAATTGTCTGGCCGCTGATAAGGATGCTTCGTTTTCCGGTCCGACGGGTATGGCTTTTGCGAATTTCACCATATCGGCAATCCTCAATAACATCTCAAGCGGACGAAGTCTTTCGGAAGGCAATTGGATGTTGCGAAGGGCATTCAGAGTTTCGTCCGTTGTGAATTCCATCGACGCGATGTTAAAGCGTCGATCGATGTAATTACGAATGATTTCAGTAAGGCGTATATGGTATTGCTTGTAAGCACCCTGTTGCCAGAGTTTTGCTTTTTCCAATTCTTCGAGCTCCTGAAGGGCAAGCAGGTGGGCAGGAATGGAAGGCGCTTCGACTTCGGGCTGATCGGTATTCGTTTTGCGTTTTCTTAGATAGCGTACCACAAGGAAAACAATGACTCCCATGACAACCAATCCGATGAGGTAGGGAATGAGCTCTCGCCAGTCGAACGGCGGGTCGAAAACCGGGCGTATATCTTTGAAGGCTTTGGTAGTGTCTACAGCTATGGTTCTTACTTCAAGTAATTCCGCCCCTGTGCTGAGGGTGTCTTTATCGTTCAGGAGGAAGGGAAACGGAGGCAGGACATGAAATCCTGAATCGAAGCTGGTGATCCGTAGGGTTTGAGAAAAACGGAAAGAGTCTGTTGTAGTCACTTTCAATGTATCCAATGCACTACGGTCGACCACCTCAAGACTGTTAAAGGTGTCAGGAATTGCAGGGAAGGTGATGCGATTTCCGGACTTTCCTTCTGCGAATAATCGCAGCGTGACTTGTTCGCCGATCCTCAATCTTGTCGTATCCAATTTTCCGTAAACACGGACATTGGAGTCAGTCAAGCCGAATGTAGGATTCGTATTGGCAAGCAGTAGCAAGCTGATGACCGCAGAAAGAAGGAATTTAGCTATCCGATTCATCTTATTTTTTTCCACGTTGCTTGAATAATTGCATGAGCGGTCGGATATAAGGTCGGTTCGTCTGCAGTCTGGTGGAATCAACACCTGCGGCCGCAAGTAACTCCTTGAAGGCTCGATCGGCAATTTCGTTTCTGCGTTCAAAATCCCTTCTGGTCTCAGGGTTTGATGTGTCAATGAGACGAATGGATCCGTCTTCCGGATCCTCAAATCGCACGAGTCCCATGTCCGGTAATGTCCCTTCTCCAGGATCTGAAATGCGTAAGGCGACCAGGTCGTGACGTTTGGCAGCAAGTTTCAACGCGTCATCATATCCTTGGTCTTGGAAATCTGAAATCAGAAAACAGATGCTTCTTCTTTTGACCGCGTTGGTCAGGTAGCGAAGTGCGGTAGCGATGTCTGTTCCTGTGCTCTCAGGCTCGAACTCTATGAGCTCTCTGATGATTCTTAGGATATGAGATTTCCCTTTTTTCGGTGGAATGAATTTTTCCACTTTGTCCGTGAATAGCAACACGCCGATCTTGTCGTTGTTCTGAATGGCAGAAAATGCGAGTACTGCACATAGCTCCACTACCAGATCCCGCTTGAAGCGTTCACGGGTGCCGAAGTCGCCCGAACCGCTTAAGTCCACCAAAAGAATGACGGTCAATTCTCGTTCTTCTTCAAAGACTTTCACGAAAGGTGATCCGAAACGCGCGGTCACATTCCAATCGATGGAACGGATGTCGTCCCCCGGCATGTATTCACGCACGTCGCTAAAGGCCATGCCTCTCCCTTTGAATGCACTGTGGTATTCTCCGGAGAAAATTTGCGCAGAGAGGCCCCTGGTCTTTATCTCGACCTTCCTCACTTTTTTCAATAACTCTGATGTCTCCATCTCAACAATTCGTAACTACCGATCAGGGTACTTCTACTGCGTTCAGGATTTCATTGATGACTTGATCACAACTGATGTTCTCCGCTTCGGCTTCGTAGGTCAATCCGATACGGTGCCTTAAAACGTCATGACATACCGCTCTTACATCTTCAGGAATCACATATCCTCTTCGCTTGATGAATGCATAGGCTTTGGATGCCAGGGCAAGATTGATGCTGGCTCGCGGCGATCCTCCGAAGCTGATCAGTTGTTCGAGCCTGCCAAGATTGACTTCCCGCGGGAACCTGGTTGCAAAAACGATATCGACGATGTACTTCTCGATTTTTTCATCCATGTATACTTCTCGAACGAGTTTCCTTGCTTTTAGGATCTCTTCAGGGTGAATGACGGGTTGAACGGCCACTTTTTCGGTGGAGATGTTCTGTCGGATGATAGCGCGTTCCTCTTCGCGATTAGGATAACCGATGACTACCTTGAGCATGAATCGGTCGACCTGTGCTTCAGGCAATGGATAGGTCCCTTCTTGTTCGACTGGATTTTGTGTGGCAAGCACCAGGAAGGGTTCGTCAAGAGGGAACGTGGTATCACCGATGGTGACCTGTCGCTCCTGCATGGCTTCAAGAAGTGCACTTTGCACCTTGGCCGGGGCCCTGTTGATTTCGTCAGCAAGGATGAAATTGGCGAAAACCGGTCCTTTCCGGATGGTGAAAGTTTCCTGCTTCTGATTGTAGATCATGGTGCCGATCAAGTCGGCAGGTAGAAGGTCAGGAGTGAACTGGATGCGGTTGAACTTGGCATGGATGGCCGATGCAAGCGACTTTATCGCAAGTGTCTTGGCCAGCCCGGGCACGCCTTCCAAAAGGATATGACCGTTTGCCAATAATCCGATCAATAGTCTTTCGGTCATCTGCTTCTGACCTACGATTACTTTCCCCAGTTCCATCTGGAGAAGGTCCACGAACGCAGATTCACGTTGGATGCGCTCGTTGATTTCTTTGATATCCATCATACGAATCGGTTGTAAAATGCTCTTTTTAAGGAGTCACAATTTTAACGATTCGTTGCCTGTGTAATGATGAAAAGTGGCGTTAAAGTTTGTTAATCTTAAGAGCTCCGTACAGCTGGATTTTGTCTGCCCGCCAGAGAAAAAGTCAGTAAAGTCAAAATACATCCAGGGAAAACCACCA
>JBJTRB010000011.1:0-4113 GCA_046075925.1 Bacteroidota bacterium
GCAAGCCACGAATTAATTCGTGGCTTGCTGCCTGCTGACTTGCGGTTTCATGGTTTTGCCGTGGCTTGCTGTAGTAGGTAATGTAATTATACCGCAGGTCTGAAGGGACAACGTATCCTTAAGCCTAACACCCACCAAGCAGCGGCAAGTTGCGGAGTATCCCGGCAAGCCACGAATTAATTCGTGGCTTGCTGCACGGCAGAACTTCAAGTGCATGAAACAGCAACAGTGCAGATGAACAGTGTTTTACCGCTCACCTGCACTGCTACCTAAACTGTTCACTTCGATGGTGCGGAGAGAGAGGGATTACCATGAAGTATGCTTCGCAACTTCACGGTGATCCGCAGATTCGGGGCTTGCAGTAAACCGAACGATTGCCGGCGCTACGCGCCGTATCAATTTTCATTTTGTACACATACTAAAGCAAGCTTTGTACGCGTCCAAAATGAAAATTGCCCCGAAGTTTATTACTTCGGGGCAATCGTTCTGGTTTACTGCGGAGAGAGAGGGATTCGAACCCCCGGAACCTTGCGGTTCAACGGTTTTCAAGACCGCCGCAATCGACCACTCTGCCATCTCTCCGGGGTCAAAATTAAAGGATTTCAGGCAAAACACAACCAAATCTTCGTTCTGATATTACATTTTCAGCGAAATTTGATTCCGTACACACCCTATCCCCCTACGACCCATGAAATCCATCACTACCCTGCTCTCCTTCATGGTTTTGGCAACCGGATTGACAGCTCAGAACCTTCAAAACGTCTCCCTCCTGCCCCCAAACCCAACAAGCGTCGATACGGTCAAAGTAGTCGCCGAACTCATGTTCACCAGCGGCGGCTGCGACCTGGTCAGTAGCTACTCCGCAGTGACTGGCAGCCAGATAGACGTGGAAGTGAAGCATTGTGCCGGGCTACTCGCCGTCATCTGCTATGCCACGGATACCATCTCACTGGGCATCTTGCAGCCCGGAGCCTACCAGCTCAATTTTTCAGCCCTCACCGGAACCTATGATTTCAACGGCAACTGCACCAACTTTCAATCAGGCGGGCAACAATCCTTGCAGTTCCAAGTAACCGGTACCTCCGGCTCTACACAAACAACCAAAATACCCCTGTCGCTTCGCTTCGATCCCGACAACCACCAACTGATCCTGCAGGGGACCGACTCTCGCTACCGCCTGCGAATCACCGACCTGACTGGCCGGACCATTTTCAATGAATGGGTATCGACTGGATTGATCACAATGGATCGAACGCTCGGTCAAGGGATCTACATATATACCTTACAGGATCAAAGGGGCGACCAGCACAGCGGCCGCGTCGTGGTGCGCTGAATTACCCCTTCAGCACCGCCTCGAGCTGCAAGCCGAACGCCTCCCAGTCGTAACGTCTTTTCACCATCGCCAAGGCCTTATCGGCAATACGTGACGCTTCAGCCGGATCATTCAACATCCGTAATGCAGACTCCGCAAACGCTGCCGCAGTATCTGCTACGATGATCTCCTCACCGGGCTTCGCCCCCAGCGCATTGTTGGAAAGCTCGGTCGTGATACAGGGCAGCCCCATCGCCATCGCCTCCAATAACTTGTTCTGCAACCCTATGCTCGACTTCATCGGCGCAATCAACAGTCTGGATCGGTTGAAACTGTCGCGCACATCGTCCACCCAGCCAGTCACCACCACCTTTTCGCCTGCCAGTGCTTTCACGGCTGGCGATGGATTGGCTCCCGAGATGAGTAAACGTGTTCCGGGACGCTTCTCCCAGACAAGCGGCATCACTTCTTTCACCACAAACACGACACTCTCCACATTGGGTGGATAATTCATGTTGCCGTTGAACAACAAATCGAACTCCTTCACCGCACCGGAATCGGCGGAGAAAAAATCCGTATCGACTCCATTTGGCACCACGGCAATATGCGACAGATCGGCTACCGGAAGAAGATCGCGGTCCTGACTGGAAATCACCGTATGACCGGAGAAGTACGGAAACACATCACGCTCGTAAGCCAACAACCGCTTCCACTCCATCCTGAACAACCACCGCAATAAAAACGGGACGTTCGGAATCCTTCGCTCCACTCCTTTGGAAAACACATCCATGTAATCGATCACCGAAGGGACCTTGACAGGCAGTTGCTTTCGGTATTCAGCCGTTCGGATCAATTGGCAATACACCGCATCGGGACGATGCGTTTGGTGAAAACGTTTGACTGCCTTCAAACCGGATCCTGACGTGAAATAAGCGACTTGAAAAGGCAGTCGACTGAACAGTCCGCCTGCAAGGTTCATCAAAGACCGGATTTTTCCATGCCGATGGACATACACTTCACTGCAAAACTTCCGTAGCTCGGTTTCCGCATCAGGATGAACAGGTGTGTCCGTAAGTGCGAACAGGATGACTTGGTGACGTGCCGACAACCGCTTGAGTTGGTGATAGGCACGCAACTTGTCGCCCTTTTCCAAAGGCCAGGGAACACGGGAGGTGATGCAGAGGATCTTCACGGAATTCGGATGCAAAATCAGGAATATTCCATGATCCTACCCACCGAAATACAAGGTGTTTTCAACGCAAACAGGCTTCTTTCGTATCTTGAGGCGGAATGAAAAAAGGGTTCCTCCTGCTCTTGCTCGCCCTGGCGATCGGCCGAGTGTCCGCCCAGGACATCCGACTCAATGCCTACTTTTCATACGCTGCATTCGATGTGCCAGGCGGTAAACCCTACCTGGAGACCTACCTGCAAGTAGGCGGACCTTCTGTGACTTTTCAGACACTACCCGATGGCAAATACCAGGGAACCATCGAAGTCCGATGGATCTTCCGAAAAGGTGAGAGCATAGTGGCTTTTGATAAGTACTTGTTGCGAAGTCCGCTGCTCGATTCCCTCGGCATCAGCAGCCCGGCCGACTTTCTCGACGTGCAACGGACCGAACTCGACACGGGTCGTTACGGCCTTGAACTCACCATCACCGATGTGAATGATACTGCACAGCATCATACCATCAGGCAGGACATCGATATCCGATTCCCTTCCGATGCGGTTAGTATCTCGGACATCGAACTGCTTGAACGTTACAGACCAACGAAGCAAAAAGACCAACACTCCAAGAGTGGGTACGATGTGTATCCGTACGTGCTTGGCTTTTTCCCTACCGAGGTCTCCAAACTCATCTTTTATTCTGAAATCTACCGCACATCGCAGTTCGCAGGAGGAGACGTGCTGATCCGTTACATGATCTCCAACAACGAAAGCCGGCAGTTGGTGAACGAATTGGTCGGAACCAAGAAGGCCGCAGCTGCCGAAGTCATTCCGTTGATGGCCGAGCTTCCAATCGATCAGTTGCCATCCGGCAATTTCCAATTGACCATCGAGGTGAGAAGTCGTGAAAATCTGCTGCTTGCTTTCAAACAGTGTTTTTTTCAACGCATCAATACCACGCCGCGTATGGTTCGTGCAGAAGATATCGCATTGGTCGACCCGAACGGCACCTTCATTTCATCCATACAAACAGTCGATAGCCTGAAGGAATGCATCGCTTGCATGTACCCGATCTTATCTCCTTTGGAAGGTGAAATCGCTGAAAGACGTTTGCAGATCGGAGACCAACGCGAGATGCAACAATTTCTTTATTACTACTGGTCGAAGAAAAATGCAACCGACCCACAGAAGGCGTGGAGTGATTATCACTTGGAAGTCTTGAAAGTCAATGCCGCTTACTCTACCAAAAACCGAAAGGGCTATGAGACCGATAGAGGTCGGGTTTATCTGAAATACGGTCCGCCTAACTCCATGGTGAAGGAAGCCTCCGACCCCGAGTCGTATCCATACGAGGTGTGGCATTACTACCGCGTCAATAACCAGACTAATCGCCGGTTCGTGTTCTACTCGACCGATCTCGCAGCGAACGACTTCCGTCTCCTGCACTCCGACACGCGAGGTGAGGTACAAGATCCGAACTGGGAGTTGAAACTGCATAGTCGCTCGCAGGCATTCGGTCCTGACCTCGACCAGGGCACCTCCTACGATATCTACGGAAGCCGCACCAAATACAACTTCAACCTTCCTCGCTAAGGGCGGCATACCTATGGACTCATCACCATCCAAGCGCGTAG
>JBJTRB010000012.1:0-8045 GCA_046075925.1 Bacteroidota bacterium
TACAGTTCCATGAAACTGGGTTTTTACCTTTTCGCCGAATACATCAACATGTTCATCTCCTCCGCTGTGATCAGCACGCTCTACTTCGGAGGCTACAACATGCCTTTCGTAGCGAGGTTCGTATCCGATCCCAACACATTAGCACTGCTAGGAACAGCATTCCTTTTCGGCAAGATCTTCTTCTTCATCTTCTTCTTTATGTGGATCCGATGGACGCTTCCTCGCTTCCGCTACGACCAGTTGATGAATCTCGGCTGGAAAGGTCTTATCCCGTTATCCATTGCGAACATCTTCATCACCGGCATCTACCTCTGGCTGTCCGGTAAAGTAAGCTGACCAATCACCTATTGAACCATGCAACCACTTACCAACAGGAGCAAGATCGTCGTCAAGAAGGAAATGACCTTCATGGAGCGCATCTACCTGCCAGCCATATTGAACGGGCTACGCATCACGCTGTCTCACCTGTTCCGAAAAAAAGTCACATTACAATACCCGGAAGTGCAGCGTGAATTCGCTGCGGTATACCGTGGACAACATGTGCTGAAGCGCGACGAGAACGGAGCCGAGCGCTGCACCGCTTGCGGGCTTTGTGCTGTAGCTTGTCCTGCAGAAGCGATCACCATGACTGCTGCGGAAAGAGAGAAAGGCGAAGAGCGGCTGTATCGCGAAGAGAAATATGCCAAGGTGTACGAGATCAACATGCTGCGTTGCATCTTCTGCGGACTCTGTGAAGAGGCGTGTCCGAAAGAGGCCATCTTCCTGACCGACCGTATCGTGCCTACCGAGTTCAAGCGAGGCGAGTTCGTTTATGGAAAAGACAAACTGGTTGAAAAATCGGACGAGCGCATAGACGTGAGCCGTCGTCAGACTCCGTCTGTCGCTTCTTTCAAAAAAATCCCTGAACTTCAACACAACCGGCTCGGCCGCTGAACGACATGACGTTATCCATCTTCTACTTTCTTTCCTTCGTCGCGATTCTCAGTGCGCTGATGGTCGTTGTTTCGAAGAATCCGGTCTACAGTGTGTTATACCTGATCGTCACCTTCTTCGCAATCGCCGGTCATTATGTGCTGATGAATGCGCAATTCCTGGCGGCCGTACACGTGATCGTTTACGCCGGCGCCATCATGGTGTTGTTCCTATACGTGATCATGATGCTGAACCTGAATGCATCGGTCGAACCTCACAAGAGCGTTTGGCTGAAAGGTGCTGCAACAGTAGCCGGAGGAACACTGATGATCGTGCTGGTAGGCGCCTTGAAGCAGACGGCGCAGGTGAATTACATCGGATCGTACGACCCCTCGGTCGGATTGATCCGAACCTTGGGAAAAACACTGTACAACGATTTCATGTTGCCCTTTGAGATCTCCTCCATCCTGTTCCTCTCCGCCATGGTGGGAGCCGTGATGCTTGGAAAACGCGAACCGAAATAACCCCCTTGCCGACATGCAGCAACTACCCGGATTCATCACCCAGATACCTTTGAACAATTACATCCTGCTGAGCACCTTGTTGTTCGGCATCGGAGTGATTGGCGTATTATCCAGACGCAATGCGATCATCATCCTGATGTGCATCGAACTGATGCTGAATGCCGTCAACTTGCTACTCACCGCATTTTCCTGTTACAACTCGGATCCGGCAGGACAGGTATTCGTCTTCTTCATCATGGCAGTGGCTGCTGCGGAAGTGGCAGTGGGTCTGGCCATTCTCACCATGATCTATCGCAACACCGGCACGATCGACATCAATGCACTGAACAACCTGCGCGGTTGATCCGGATTGATTTTTTCATTTTCCGAAATACCAATCCGAGAGCAACACAATCATTATGGGAATCAACGGAATTACGATGAGCCCGATGAGCCACCAGTAGGCAGCACGGTGTGCGAAGTTGAGCGTATACCCCATGGCTGGAATCCTTTTGGGAAGCCACACACGCGGATCCGAGGGATTGTGATAGAGAATGCCCCATTTCCAGTGGGAAGAATCCATAGTCGGACCATCGGATTTTTTTTCGGACTGAGGCATCAGTTATAAAACGATTGGACGGGTAATATACGCAAACAGTATCGACGGTTGAATGCGCCATCACTCCTTGGAAGTTACTCCCGCACTCAGCGATGATCAGCCCACTCTTCAGCCTTGCTGGTTCAGCTGACTGAAACAGGACTTCAGATAATCGATGAGTTCTGTTGCCGCTTTTTGTGCTACTGCCTCGTTTTGCTCTTTCGCCATCGCCTCGAGGTGGCGAGAACGTTTCACGCCATCCATGAAGGGGAAATTGGATAACACCCCGGCGGTGTAGTGGGCTTTTTTCTGAAGTTCGTCCCATGCTTTTGCATTCGCGTACTTTTCGATATCCTCAACCAGTCCCTCCGCACTCCGATTGAACATTTCGACCAGTTTCCCAGCAAACACTTTTCCTTCTTTTGACTCGATCCTGTGGAGTGAATCAATGACATCGGATGCCGTCACCATCTTCATGTCTGCCGCCTGCATGATGGATGGGTCGCCTTTCTTACTTTTATTGAAATACTTAGCCAGGGTATGTACCATCTCCCGTTCATTATACGGCTTGGTGATGTATTCATTCATTCCATTGGAAAGACAGCGCTGCTTTTCACTCTCCAGGGCATGTGCCGAGCAAGCGATAATCGGCACATCGAGTTTGAGTTCCTTGCGTATTTTTATAGTCGTCTCGTTCCCGTCCATTTCAGGCATTTGAATATCCATCAGGATGGCATCGAAACTTTTTTTGCGTAAGACATCCAGTGCCAGTTTCCCATTGACGGCTGTTTTGACCTTGGCACCATTGCGCTCCAAATAGGTAGTAGCCAGGAACTGATTGTGCTCATTATCTTCCACAAGCAACAACTCCATTCCATTAAGATGATGATCCTGCTTGAAACTGTCTGGATCGGATACTTCCCTTAATTGCTCATCAGAAGCGATTGTAAATGGCAATTCTATGATGAACTCGGAGCCTTTTCCTACTACACTGTTCAGCTTGACGGTACCGCCTTGGAGATCAGTGAGCGACTTCACGATGTTAAGTCCAAGTCCCGTTCCGCCGTATACCCTGGTGGTAGATGATTCAGCTTGCGTGAAACGCTCAAAGATGGTATCCAGTTTTTCAGCAGGTATGCCGATACCGCTATCAGAGACGGTGAAGCGGATATTGACCGAACCGTCGTAACGACGTAGTTCCATTACTTTGATTTCAACAAAACCTTCGGAGGTGAACTTGACAGCATTGTTCACCAGGTTGATCAGTATTTGTGACAAGCGGGTCTGGTCGCCGATTAAGTGCTGCGGAATGTCCTGGTCAAAACTCGACAGCAGTTTGATTCCTTTCTGCTTCGCTTTGGATGAATTGATCTGGACCACTTGCTTGACGATCTTCTCGACGGAGAAGGGCTTTTTCTCCAGTATCAACATGCCGGATTCGAGTTTGGAGATGTCGAGGATGTCATTGATGATGACGCTCAGGTTCCGTGAAGCGATATCGATGGTTTCAACGAACTTCTTTTGCACATCGTCCAGATGAGTGTTGCGCATGAGGTCGTTGAAACCGATGATGGCATTGAGTGGAGTCCGGATCTCGTGACTCATGTTAGCAAGGAAAATATCCTTCTGCTTTTGCTCCTGCTGAATCTGGATGTTTTGCGATTGTACTTTCATGGCCAGCACCATCACTGCACAAGTCGATATGAACGGTTGAAGTGCAGCGATGTCCGACTCGTCGTATCCGCCTTGCTTGTTTGCAATTCCAAGCATGCCGATCATGGCACCATCCGTATTCTTGATCGGGATACCCAGATAATGGTTCAGTGCCGGGTGACCCGCAGGCAGGCCTCCACGCCTTGTATCATGTGAAGGATCGTTGGCGATCACCGGCTCTCCGGTACGCATCGTATGGCCGAACAGCGTATTCAGATTGGTGAATTCCATGCCGACTTCGGCATACTTGTCATAGAGCGCTCGCGTCGCATCGTTCCAGGCGATGTTGGTGATGGCGTAGGATTTAAGGTAAGACTGATCCTCTCGATAGAGCACTTCGCCGATGAAACCATACTCGCTTCCAGTCGTCTCCAAGATATAATCCAGCATGCGGTTGAAGGCCTCGCGCTTATTTTCTCTGCTGCGGATGAAATCTTCGTTGAGTTTCATCAGCCGCTTCAGCACCTCATGCGACTGATCCGATTTGATATCGTTCCTGCGGTTTTCAATCAAGCGCATGACACATTTTGAAAGTGTCGAAAGCATGGACAGTTGGTCTGGCCTTAATTCACGCGGCTCGGTATCGATCACACATAACGATCCGATATTGTGACCTTCAGTACTTTTCAAGGGAGCACCTGCATAGAAACGGATATGAGGACCACCTGTTACCAACGGATTTTCTTTGAACCGTTCGTCCTTTCTTGCATCACTCACGACGAATACATCATCCGATTTAATGGTATAGGAGCAAAACGCGATGTCAGCCGGTGTCTGAGAAACCGCTAATCCTACTTTGGCTTTGAACCATTGTCGCTTGTCATCGACCAGCGAAATCAAAGCGATAGGTGTATCGCAGATGTAGGAGGCCAATTGGACAATCTCATCGAACTCGGCTTCAGTAGGTGTATCGAGAATGCCGTAGCTTTTGAGGACTTCTACTCGCTCGGCCTCACTCCTCATCGTATTGGAAATGAGCGAGGAAAGCTCCTGATTGGTTTGCTTGGACTGGGCAGCGGCTGCAATGTATTGGCCGGAAAATGGGCATTTAGGTTGTGACATGGGATGAAATTAATAAGTGAATACACCCATATTACAGGAAATAATAGATGAGGTTACGGGTAATATAAATATCATCCTCGGTTTATTTCTGTATCATATTGTAAATCAATTATTTAATTAAATTAAGGGTTGTTGCATGTGATAAAAATCACCCGAATTCTTTCATATGGTTAGTTTTGCGTGAAATGACCGAACAAGAACAACTTTCCGTCTTTGACATGTTCAAAATCGGGGTTGGTCCCTCCAGTTCCCACACCCTGGGTCCCTGGCGGGCGGCGAAGCGATTCACCCATTACCTCGAAAATTCGATCGGATTAAAGAAAATTCATCGGATTCAGGTACGCTTATTCGGTTCCCTGGCTAAAACCGGCAGGGGTCACGGGACGGACATTGCCCTGCAACTCGGTCTGGCGGGCTATGATCCGGTCACCTTCGACGTCAACTCCATACACGGCACTATTTCCTCGATTGAAACCAAGCGGGAGCTGGTTGTTGCGGGTGTTCAGCCGATCGCATTCAATGCTACCGAAGACTTGTTGTTCCTTCACACCGAATCGTTACCCTTTCATCCGAACGGCATGACCTTTTTAGCAACGGAAGAAGATGGAAGAGTGCTCACTGCTACTTATTATTCTGTGGGTGGCGGATTCGTAGTAGAGGAAAATGAAAAGCCCGGTGCTACGAATGCCAACCAACCGTTCATCCACGTGATTCGAAATGCTACTGACCTGTTGCAAGCCTGCGACAATTCATCCGGCTCCATCTCTCAAGTGGTATTGGAAAACGAGCGCTGTTGGGCTGAAGAAACCAACGTACGCAGAGGCGTTCTGGGTATATGGCAGACCATGACCGAATGTGTATTTCGCGGTTGTCATGCGAAAGGCGAATTACCCGGCGGCTTACGCGTGACGCGCCGGGCCGAGGCCATGAATCTGCGACTGACATCCGATCAACGTTATTCCGATTTCGAGGAATGGTGTGATGTGATCCGCAGCGGCGGCGACCACTTCAAATATACGCTCGACTGGGTCAGTTGTTTTGCATTGGCTGTGAACGAAGAGAATGCTTCTTTCGGTCGCGTGGTGACTGCACCGACCAATGGTGCGGCTGGTGTCATCCCGGCTGTATTGATGTATTACGTTCTCTTTTGCAGCACTCCACCTCATCGTGCCAAATCACCAAGCACTTCGGAAGATCAGATCGTCCGTTTTCTACTCACTGCATCTGAAATAGGAAGCATATTCAAAAAAGGTGCGACCATCTCGGCAGCTATGGGCGGATGCCAAGCCGAAATCGGTGTCTCCTCTGCCATGGCTGCAGGAGCATTGACGGAAGCGCTTGGCGGTTCACCCCGACAGGCGTTGATGGCTGCTGAAATCGCGATGGAACATCACCTCGGACTCACCTGCGATCCGATCAAAGGGCTTGTACAGATTCCTTGTATCGAGCGCAATACGATGGGGGCTATCAAAGCGATCACCGCTGCACAGTTGGCTTTGAATAGCGATCCTTCCAAAGCGAAAGTATCCCTGGACGATGTGGTGAAAACCATGTGGCACACGGCGCTCGACATGAATCACAAGTTCAAAGAGACTGCTGAAGGAGGTCTGGCTACCGCCGTGCCGATCTCGTTGTCGGAATGCTGATAACGAACAGCTGGATAATCAGTCGATGATGAGCTTCTTCACGGAATGTGAAGTCCCATTCACCACCACACACAGGTAGATGCCGGAAGGCAAAACACTGGTATCGATTTCACCTTGACATGGCAAGTTGTCCTGCCGCAGCATAGATCTGCCATCCATGCTGAACAACTCGATCGATTTCCTACCGGATGCATTGCATGGAAAAGTCCAAAACAATCGGTCAAGCACCGGATTAGGATATACGCTATTGTTTGAAAATCCAGCACTGGCGATTTGCGTTTGGAAAGACTGTTGTCCGAATGCGTCGGTCCTAACCAGATAGACATTCGAATCGTAGGTGATCGAATCCACATATTCACCCGTCAGCAGGAATCCGCCATCGTTCAAAGCCAAAGGCCACCAGAACCTGTTATTACCGTTCGGAGATCCACCGTAGGTTTGAGTCCACACAATTGCGCCGGTGGTGTCCAATCGATAGACAATCGCCCGCAACGAAGTGCCGACCAGTTTTTTTCCGCATAAGATATAGCCTGAATCCGCCACAGCGGTGAAACCGAATGGCTCATCCCCGTTGTCAATACTGATCGGTCGCTGTGGAATAATGCGCGTCCATAGTGTATCGAAATTGTCGTTCAAGCGAAGCAACCAGATATCAAAACGATTGAGGACGTAACCGGTTTTTACCGAAAGCATATATCCGCCTTGCGGGAGTCGCTCGAGGGTTTGAGCGACCTCGGCCGTGGAAGGGAGATTAAAGAAATAATCATTCACATAATTCAATGCGGTATCGAACTGCACGAGATCCGCTCCGAACGTGCTCAGGAATCGCGAGCCTACCATCATATAATTTCCACTGGGAAGTTCCACCACGGATTGCGCATAGGAATTCGCTCCGGAACCGAGCGTAGATGTATGCATCAAAGCACCGGCAGCACTGAACTTACGTATCGTACCAAGCGCATATCCCGCTTGATTGGTCCAGCCACAAGCCAGGATGGAACCGTCGGAAGTCTCGATGGCATCATACATCTGGTCGTTGCCGATATTGTTGATGATGCGCGTCCAAACGGTGTCACAATTCGCATCGAAGCGGAAGATCCACCAATCGGAGTTCGTACCCGGCTGACTGCTGAACGAATAGGTGGTGGCAGCCATGACATATCCTCCATCTGCCGTTGGCTTGATGGTCGCTGCGAAATCACTGCTGAGTCCGCCCCACGACTTCCTCCACTGCAGGTTACCCAACGAGTCGGTCTTCATCAGAAGTATGTCATAACGTCCGGTGGAGTCGACGCCGCGACCCGCAACCAAAAAACCTCCATCAACGGTTTGCAGCGCACATCGGCCATCCTGATAAGAGCTGTCACCCAGATTCTTTTCAAAGGTGATCTGTCCGAACGAGATGAAAGGCAGGATCAACGATAGGATGAATAGGGTATTACGCATCGTGTAACAGTCGAAGTGTATATTGAAATCGAAGGGAAAGTCGACGGATCAATCCAGCTTGAGTACGGCAAGGAAAGCCTGCTGCGGAATCTCCACATTTCCTACCTGGCGCATGCGCTTCTTACCTTCTTTCTGCTTTTCAAGCAGCTTGCGCTTACGTGAGAT
>JBJTRB010000013.1:0-4461 GCA_046075925.1 Bacteroidota bacterium
GTTCCGGCATGCTGGAACCGTTTTTCGCCAATACTCCGACCAAGGACAGCGTTCTTTCCTGAAAGGTTCCTCCCGGGAAAACAGCTTCATGTATCTTATTGAAATGCGACTTCATGTCCTCCATCTTTCGTTTTTCAGCACGCATCCATTTTTCCTTCAAGTTATCAAGTCCATTCAATGATTTTTGAAGTTCTGCCTGAATCGATCCGGATAATGAGGTATCGGTGGCGATGACGAACGGTTTAAGAGACTCGAATGTGTCGGTCAAGGTTGATTTGGCGTTTTCAAAAGGATCAGTCGCGTGAATGCGTTGTTCAACTCTCTTTTTCAACCACTCATCAGGTGTGTTCCACAGATCATTTAAGGACAAACCGGTCTTATCCATCCTTCTTCGTGTGCCTGCATCAAGGTGTAAGAAGAAGTCACGCAGCAACAGCATGGGAAAGTCGACCTGATGGTCTTCAAATAACGCTTTTAACTCCAACCAGTAGGCTATTTCTGATGGCCCGCCGATATAGGCAAGGTCTGGCAAAAGGGTTTCCTGATAAAGCGGTCGTAATAAGACGTTCGGGCTGAATCGTTCGGGATGTGCATCCAATTCCCCTTGAAGCGTTGCACGGTCAAATCTTGTTTCGCCACCAAGCACCTTCCAATCATCGCCTTCGCGTACGATCCGTTGCCTGCTTTCTCCCATCATGTAAAAAAGGTTGATCTCACGCGGATTCACCTGAGCGTCGATTCCTTCTGGAAAATTGCCAATGACTGAGTTAACGAGTTGTGACGTGTTGGAAGTGAAAAGTTCCTTGGAAATTGCTGGAGAGAAGATTCGTTTAAGATTCGCATCGGACGCATCCAGTGCAACCACACCGAATCTACCGAACCAACGATTGACAAGTATTCTAGTCGCTAATGACAAATCGCGTCCACTCTTGTAGCTGGCATCGAGATCCGCTATCAGCTCGGTAGCGAAAGGTATTTCTCCGACTTTGAGCTTGAGCTCTGATAGCATCACCTCCACTCCATCACACATTGCTTTACCAGATGGACCTTTCCATTCCGTATTCCACACCAGTTTCTCCCCGTTCACATGCAGGTGATTGATTTCATCCATGTCATGGTCTTCCGAAGCCAACCAAAAAACAGGGACGACCTGTATGGAAGGATTGCTATTTTGGAAATGGCGGGCAGCTGCAACGGCTGTGAGGATCTTGAATGCGAAAAACAGAGGTCCTCCGGCAAGTTGTAATTGATGACCGGTTGTCACCGTGAAGGTGGAATCGGACAAAAGTGACTTCAGATTGTTTTTGACTTCAGGAGAAATCGGCTCTCCAAGATCCTCCAACACCTGATATTGCCCCGATAATACCGAATGCAAAAGAGGACGATGTGGTAAGGTTTTCTGTTTTATTGAGAAAAAATCCTTCAATCCGGCGTCATTGGGAGGTGGTCCGAACAAACCACGGACGGATTGGGAGCCCTTGAGGTACTCTTTGACCAGAGCGCCCACCAAAGGAGAACCGGTCAGAGGTAATGATTCGGTGGAGAATTCGTTCGAAATCAAGCGTAAACAGCGACAAGAACCTATTCTTGTCAAAGTTCTGGCAAGGTACGAATTCATTCACCTTAAGAATTTCCCTGTTCACCAAATTCCGTCATTTTTAGTCCATTTTTAGCCTTTATCCAGAGCATTTCGGGTTATATTAGTGTGTCACCTGAGTCAGGTTTGATTGACAGCATGAAGGTTCACTGAACCCGCTGCACCGATTTGCTGTTAATGGATTTGAAATAGGTCATTTATTACACATCGCCATGCTCCCAAGCACCTTCTCCCTGCGTCGTGTCGGACTTTGTTTGCTCCTTCTATGGAGCCTTTCAGCTCAAGGCCAGTACGATGCAAACACTTACACTTTCTCCACGAGCACCGGAACGATATTGGAAGATGTGACCACTCCAACTGGCACGCTGCTTTCAAGCGGACAAGAGGATGTAGCATCTGCAGTCACCAACATCGGCTTCTCTTTCAATTACTCCGGGGTTAATTACACCCAATTTTCTGTGAGCTCAAACGGTTTGATGGGCCTTGGTGCTACACAGATCCTGACAACTGCTGTAAACAGTTTGACAGCTAATCCGCTTGTAAAGATTGCCCCTTATTGGGATGATTTGAATACCGGTAATTCTGGAAATGTGGTTTACAAAGTGGTGGGATCTTCGCCTAATCGAAAGTTGGTAGTAGACTGGTTTGTTCGAATCCCAAAGGGAACATTGAGTCAGGCCGCCACTGCCCATTTTCAGTGTTGGCTGGAAGAGACTTCTAATATCGTCACTTTCGTTTATGGCTCCTCGGTAAACACGAACAACAATGCCTATACGATAGGAATAACCAACACGGCAACGAGTTACTACAGCGTCACGGTTTCAGCCAACACGGTCAGTACCACCACAGCCAACAATGCCAACACATCGGCTATCACTTCGGGCCGAAACTACAAATTCACTCCACCGGTTCCTTCTTGCGCATCTTCACTTTCGCCGGCAATCGGTGCTGCGGGTGTTTCACCCTACCCGACACTCTCGTGGAGTCCCAGCACAACTGGAGGCGTACCTGCCTCCTACGATGTATACTTCGGTAATACACCAACACCTCCTTTGGTCAGCACTTCCCAAACTGGCACTTCCTATGCTCCTACCGGACCGTTGCTTTTGAACACGACTTATTATTGGAAGGTAGTCCCCAAGAATGCCGGAGGAAGCGCGGCCAGTTGCACCCAGGCGAGTTTCGCGACTGCTACCGGAATCAGCTATCAAGTCAATCGTTCCTCGGGCGTTTCTTTCAACTCCATATCCTCCACCGGAACCACTGTAGCCACCTGGCGAAACGGCACGAACACGGACGATAACATGAGTCAGTCGATACCCATCGGATTCAACTTCAATTATGTCGGTGGCACCTTCAGCAATGTGCTTGTTTCCACCAATGGTTTTCTGACCTTCAATACAGCTTCTACAAGCAACGGTGCATCATCATCCGATTACAACTATTTGAACAGTTGCTTCAGTGCTAGCGACGCAACACGTTCGCCGGTGACTTTGGCTCCCTTTTGGGATGACTTGACCTGCCAAGGAAATCCAAGTGTATTGTCAGGGCTCGATGCTTCCATCCGATATGCTACCAGCGGCACCTCTCCCAATCGGATCTTCACGGTCGAGTGGATCGGGATGGAAGAAGTTCTTTATCAGGGAGCCGATTTGAACTTCCAAGTAAAATTGTACGAGACGACCGGGGTGATCGAATTCGTATATGGTACGATGACCGGTTTCTTTGGTAACATCACACCGGCGACATTGCCTACTTATACCTATTCTTTGGGTATCAACTCCTGGACGATGTCGGCAACTCCGTTGGCGAGCGAATTGATCACCCAGCAGATACACAACACCCGCTCTTTTTCAGCAACAGCAAAGAACAACCTGGCTACTGTCCCTGCTTGTAACAGCATGATCCAGTTCGTGCCTGGCACCTATACCGCTTATGTTCCACCATCCAGTGCCTCTCCTGCTAACGACCTTTACACGAATGCTGTTACCATGGGAGTTGGAGCTACCCCTTGTAGCAACCTCTGCGGCGGTGTGTTTTCTTCTGCCAACGCGACTGCTACAACAGGAGTCAACTCGGGGTCCGGCATGGGACCTGCAGACGATGATGTCTGGTTCAAGTTCACAGCCACCAAATCGACCATTTCTATCCGAGCTTTCGGCTCTTCCCAGTACGACCCTTCCATCGAGGTGTTCAACACTTCCACTACTCCTACTACCAGCAACAGGATCAGTGGGACGAATGCAACAGGTCAGGGATACATGGAAACCGCTAACATCTCCTCATTAGTGGTTGGCAATACCTACCTGTTCAGAGTGTTCCACGCCAACTCGGCTTGGGGTCAATCAGGTGATTTCGCAGTGTGTGTGTACGAAACCCCAACGGCACCTGCCAATGACAACTGTTCCGGAGCCATTGCACTCACCGTAGGCGCAAGCTGTGTCGGAACAGCCGGCTCTTCCTTGACTGCAACCCCTTCGACTGGCACCGATACCTGCTCTCTTGCATTGAGGAATCCTGACGATGATGTTTGGTATAAATTCACTGCAGTGGCAAGTAAAGGGACGGTGAAGGTTTCTTGCGGTTACAAATACGATGTCGCTATCCAGGTATTTTCGGGAGTTTGTGGCGCACTTGTTCCGATCACCTGTCAAGACGTGACCAAAAACAATCAGGATGAAACGGTGTCATTGACCGGATTGACAGTCGGAAACACATATTTCATCCGGGTTTATCAGGCGACCATGGGTGCAGGCCGTGGATCTTTTACAATTTGCATCACTGCACCTGTTCCTGGTTGTGTGACGACTCAGATTCCTGGAAACGGCACATCCAATGTACCTTTTGGAGGTACGCCTTTGATC
>JBJTRB010000014.1:0-3382 GCA_046075925.1 Bacteroidota bacterium
GACGATCTTCAGGAGGTCTATGCCACGAATCTGATCGGACCTGCTCTGCTTTCGACAAAATTATTTCCATTGCTTCGCCGCACTGCAAGTGCAGAGCCTTCTCACATCATCCATATTTCAAGTATGGGAGGAGTACAAGGAAGTCAGAAATTCCCAGGCCTTGCTGCTTACAGTTCAAGCAAAGCTGCTCTCATCGGTATGGCGGAATGCATGGCGGAGGAATGGAGAAGCGAAGGTATTCGCTCCAACGTGCTTGCTATCGGATCTGTGAGCACCGAAATGTTCAATGAAGCATTTCCGGGACTGACTGCTGCCACCACGCCTGAGGCGATGGCCGAATTCATCGCAGACTTCGCATTGAATGGGCATCGACTGTTCAACGGAAAATTACTACAAGTATCAAACAGCACGCCTTGAAGATCATCAATCGTATAACTCGCCACCGAATAGTTTGGGGTCGGCATGCTTGATCTGGATATTGAACGAATCCTGTCTGGGCAAAAAATAAATGCTGCGGCGTTCAACCAGGAATCGATGCAAATCAGCCTCAGTCACATGTGAGGCTATTATCGTATTCCTTCTGATAGTATCTCCATTCAATTCAATCAGCATGTTATACCACTGACCGGCTACCACTGCCGATGGGACTTCGAGCGAATCAAAAGAGGAAAGCAGCCCTTTAGCGTATTCCATGCCACTCACTCTGCGCGACTGATAAGCCCAAACAGGACCTTTTAAAAAATCAACATTCAACGACTCTCCTGCAATTTCCACAGCCATGTGGGCAGGAGAGAGCTTTACAGCATCCGGTCGCTCCGCAGGACTCACCGAGACAAACATCGAAGAGATGATCAACGTCCAACAAAAAGCGCCGTAAACCGGACGAACCAGGTATTTACCAAGAATCATGAGAATGAATGGCAGGGCAGGTAACAGATAGCCAGCCTCCATCGGTAATTTGATGAACGCAATGATGTACAGATCGAGAGCAACCAACCAAGCAACCACATATTTGATATTCACTGAGCGTGGAAATTGATAGTTGGCAGTAAAAAATCTTTCAGGCAACAAAAGGGATATGACTGCAGTCACCAAACCTACGAAGCCTACAACTCCCCATACTTCGACAAACCCACGATAGAGCACCCTGGGAATGGATGGATAAGGAACCTCGTAATACGTGAAGAATTCTTTACCGTAAACAAGGTAAGAGGGGGCATAGCAGAGTGCGCCTATAAGCAAAGCTGCTGACAAACAGTTGAAGATCCGCCATAGACTCCGAGTCAGTCCGTCATTCTGCAATAGCAAGAGCGCATACGGTAATAACATCGCTCCGGATGTGACACGACAACCAATCGCAAGTCCAAGCAGTATACCTGCAATCAATGAGCGATCACAACTGACCGCATACAAAGCCGCCATCAGGAAAGCAAAACCGAAAACATAGTCGAGTGCGACCGTACTGCTGATGAATAGCACAGGAACAGCCGCCAAGGCGGCACCAGCAAGGAATGACATCCTGAACCGAAGCGCCCGCAGGGTCATCACGAAAAACAAGACCCCAAAACTGCCGAACACGGCTGAAAGCAGGTTCAATCGCCAATAACCGCCTCCCACAAACAATGCACACAGCATCTCATGAACCGGATTACCAGGGAGTCGAGATGCTTCGTACGTTAACGAAGATCGGATGTGATCAGCAGTGATACCGACAGACCATGCATCACCATCCAATCCATATCCGTCAAACAGAAATGGAATCCTGGAAGCCAGGACACAAAAAAAGAACAGGATATATTTAGTCCGTTCGCTCACGTGATTATTACTACCAGCCGTTTAAAAGTAGTTTTTAGATTTTATTTTTAAAGCAATCGGCTAAAAATAACGGTCAGGGTAACCCATACTTTGGCGAACGCAAAATAAATGTTCGCAAACAACGCTATTCGCCGTAAGAAACATTTCCCATCATGCGACTGATGCGAACAGCTTTCCGAGAAATATAAGCACTCGGCTTATCCGGCCTCCATCGTCTTGGGTTGGGAAGCACAGCTGCAATCAACGCAGCCTCGCTTGCACTCAAGTGATTGCATGGCTTATTAAAGAATGTCTGCGCAGCTGCTTCGGCTCCGTAGATGCCATCGCCGGTTTCGATCACATTCAAATAAACCTCCAGGATTCGCTCCTTACTCCAGAAAACTTCGATGAGAAAGGTGAAATACACTTCGAATCCCTTTCTGATCCAAGAGCGACCGGGCCATAAGAAAACATTCTTGGCGGTTTGCTGACTGATCGTGCTGGCTCCCTTCAATCGCTTTCCTTCGTGTCGCTGATTGTATTGCCTGGCCTTCTTGATCGCCTCGAAATCGAAACCGAAATGCTCTTCGAACTTTTGGTCTTCAGCAGCAATGACGGCCTTAGCCATATTATCACCCAAAGCCGAAAGCGATGTCCATTTCTTGGATAGTTTCAATTCCTCGCCGCCCGATGTTTGCTCCGCACACCTTATGACCATGAGGGGAGTAAGCGGCACTGGCATGAAACGCAACAAGACTACACTGACAATACTGGCAGACAGGAAAGCGACCAGTATCAGCAAAACCCATCTACGGATTCTTTTAAGGCGAATTTTCAATACCTCGTTTTTCATTTTGCAGATAGATCAATGGAAATGGTTTCACCGGGTTTAATATCGAAAGAAATAAACGGCTGACCATCTTTTGTTCCCTGTTTGTAGCCTTGACCGGATTGAATGACTTGATCGTTTGCAAACAAAACGGTCAAACCTTTTATGTCCTGCATGGATGTATTGGTGAATGCGAACCTGTCATCACCAACGTATCGGATCACAACAGATTCAACCGCCAATGAACGGGAAACAAACTGATCGATGGTCGTCAACCATAATTTTCCATCGTCACGCAATCGATCTAGCCTTTCCAACGCAGCATCAAATCCGGGATCGATGGTCCAGACTTCCTTTTTCCAATCATAAAATCCATTTGTCGAATCGATTCGAGCAGGATAATAATGACCGATGAAAATCGAACCTGTAGTGACAAGGAAATCCAATCGAGCAGCAGACAGGTAATAACTCCACATGGATCCATCGGGCGGGTCAAGCGTGGCCGTCGTACGAAAATGAACCAAATCATTTGAACGTGTCGGGTGCATCCACCAATCCGGACGAGGGAAAGAAGGACCGAATGCAGGATGCGGCACTACCAATTCAGAATTGAATCTGGCTGAAGCATAAAATGAACTATCCTCATAAAACCCATTCCAACAACTTCTTATTCCATACCGATGGAACTCCTCTAACACATAGTCAGAGGCATCCTTGTTCAATCCATCACAAACGATATCCTCACGATTACTTCTAGCA
>JBJTRB010000015.1:0-29238 GCA_046075925.1 Bacteroidota bacterium
ATCTGCTCGGCTCGTTTCTTTGAAAAATCTTCTCCACGCCCGGCTTCCTGTCCATCCACCATTACCCGTACGCGGAGTAACCGCTTACCGCCATTTTCCACCTCTTCCAGCAACTCGAAATCCACAACGTGCCGTTCCCGCTGCGCCCAATTGATCAGCTTGCTCTTGTGGTTGTTGTCCAGTTGTTCGATGTCTTCCAGGTCGATGTGGTGCTTGACGATCCTTTCCAGGATGAGCCGGCGGGTCGTGGCGTATCCACGGTCGATATAAACGGCACCGATGAGCGCTTCGAAGGCATCGCCGTACGCGGAGCGTGACTTGGCTCCCGGATCGATGGATCCATCCATGAAACGGTCGATGCCCAATTTCATCGCCAGCCGGTTGAGGTGGTCGCGGTTGACGATCCTGCTCCTCATTTCGGTGAGAAACCCTTCTTCACGGAAGGGGAATTTACGGAAGAGCAATTCGGCGATCACTGCTCCGAGTACGGCATCGCCGAGGTATTCCAAACGTTCGTTGGACAACTTCACGCCGCTCGGGTGTTCTTCGGCGGTGGAACGGTGCCGGAAAGCGAGATGGTAGATTGAAATGTTGCGCGGGGAGAATCCAAGCAGGTTTCGCAGCGAAGCCGCAAATCGCTTGTCGCGAGAGAAAAGGAATCGGATCGGATCGAAGATGCTCAAGCAGGATGAATTGACAGACGGTCCGGACTCACGGACAATCAACCCACGTATTTGCGGAAGATCACTGAAGCGTTATGTCCGCCGAACCCGAACGTATTGCTGAGGGCGGTATTCACTTTGCGGTGTTGTGCCTTATTGAAAGTCAGGTTCAACCGTGTGTCGAATGCAGGATCGTCTGTGAAATGGTTGATGGTCGGAGGAACGATGTCGTTCACTATCGAAAGGATGCTCGCCATGGCTTCGATCGCACCTGCTGCGCCGAGCAGGTGACCAGTCATCGATTTGGTAGAGCTGATGTTCAACCGGTAAGCATCCTCACCGAATACGGTCTGGATGGCTTTGATTTCTTGCGGATCACCGATAGGAGTCGATGTGCCATGCACGTTGATGTAATCGATATCGCCCGGATTGATTCCCGCATCTTCCAGCGCATAACGCATGACGTTCGCTGCGCCGAGTCCTTCCGGGTGTGGAGCAGTGAGGTGATACGCATCGGCTGACATGCCTCCGCCGATCATCTCGGCATAGATTTTCGCACCGCGAGCTTTGGCGTGTTCAAGTTCTTCCAGGATGACGCAGCCTGCACCTTCGCCCAGTACGAATCCGTCGCGATCGAGATCGAACGGACGCGAAGCGGTGGAAGGATCGTCGTTGCGTTGAGAGAGCGCTTGCAAGGCATTGAAACCACCCACGCACGTTTCGTTCATGGTGGATTCAGAGCCACCGGAAACGATCATTTTCGCTTTGCCCAAACGGATATAGGTGAAGGCGTCGATCAATGCGTTGGTGGAAGACGCACACGCGGATACCGTGGTGAAATTCGGACCACGGAAACCGAAACGCATGGAGATATGTCCCGATGCGATATCGGCGATCATTTTAGGAATGAAGAAAGGATTGAAGCGTGGAGTGCCGTCACCGCGACCGAAGGCGATGACTTCATCCTGAAACGTTTTGAGTCCGCCGATGCCGGATCCCCAGATCACACCGATGCGGTCGCGGTCAGCCTTCTCCACATCGATTCCGGAATCTTTTACGGCTTGTTCGGCGACAACGAGTGCATACTGTGAAAAGCCGTCAAGCTTGCGGCCCTCTTTACGGTCGAAATGGTCGTTAGGATCGAAACCTTTCACCTCGCAGGCGAAACGGGTTTTGAACTTGGATGCGTCGAACTTGGTGATCATGCCAGCGCCGCTGACACCATTGATCAACCCGTTCCAGTAATCTTCCGGGGAATTCCCAAGGGGCGTCAAGGCGCCCAGACCGGTTACAACGACACGTTTTAGTTCCATTCGAGGTTATTTCAAAAGGAGGATTGTCCTGACCAAAAATAAAAAACAGGATCCGCAGCGAATGAATCAGCCACCGGATCCTGTCAATGAAGAAACGATTACTTCGCGTTCTTCTCGATATAATCGATGGCCTGACCTACCGTAGCGATCTTCTCAGCCTGATCATCGGGAATTGCGATGTTGAATTCCTTTTCGAATTCCATGATCAATTCTACCGTGTCAAGAGAGTCAGCTCCCAGGTCATTGGTGAAACTGGCTTCCGGAGTCACTTCCTTATCATCCACACCGAGTTTGTCCACGATGATGGATTTTACTTTTGCTGCAATGTCAGACATGTTGCTTGGTTGATTTGAATTCGCGTGCAAATTAACAGTGTTAGGAGGGAAAATCAAAATACCCCTAAAGAGTTATTTTTCAGATAATCAGTTGATTAGATTAAGAACCAGTTGATTGAAAAGAACCATCGCTGATTCTGGGGCTGAAACCGAGGTTTTCGGCCAGTACCAAACGGGTTTCCCGATACGGGAAGCTGTCATAGGAAGAGCCGTACGATCTGATAAGTGACAGCCGCAATGCCAGCCGAAACCGGGATTGTGAGGATCCAGGCCCAAAGTAAGTTGACGGTCACTCCCCAACGGACAGCCGACAAGCGTCTGGTGGCCCCGACACCGATGATAGAGCCCGTGATGGTATGCGTAGTAGAAACGGGAATGCCCTTGACCACTTCACCACCGACTTTCCATGGGAATTTGAGGCCTTCGGTAAAGAACAAGGTGATTGCGCCGGCGGTCTCCGCGGCGACACCCTCGAAAGGCGTCACCTTGGTGATCTTTCCCCCCATCGTCTTGACGATCTTCCACCCGCCACTCAACGTACCGGCTGCAATGGCCGTGTAACACGCCAGTGGAACCCACGTGGGCATCTCTTTCATGCTACCGATCTGTCCGCTTGCAATCAGGGACACACCGATGATGCCCATGACTTTCTGTGCATCGTTACCACCGTGACCGATGGAGAAAGCGGCAGAAGAAAACAGCTGAAGGCGCTTGAAGACGTTATTGGTTTGTGACACGTTCAGTGTGCTCAGGAACAGCGCGGTCAGACCGATCACCACCACGATGAAGCCCAACAGGATCCACTTGAAGTTGGCTCCGTGGAAAACCACTTTCAGCCAATAGGTTTCAAAATTGTTTTTCAGGTTGGAGGCATCGTACCGCTCGCTGATGGGAGAGTCGGTGGTGATGGTGTAGGACTTGGTGACGACATAGGGCACCTTTACTTTGTCCAGTGCACCGGTCATGGCAGTGGTCAGTTCGGGACTGATTTCGTGAGCGCCTGGTTGCTTCAGGTAATCCGTGCGGATCACATAGCGTGTGCCAGTGGCATCCTTAGCGCCGGTGCTGTCCTTGCCGGCACCGATTACAGGTAGGAATTCCTTGTAGTGGGCTTCGTCTTTGAAAGTCAGTGCTTTCTTCAAGTCGTCCTTGTTGACGGATTGCTCGAAAGATACCTGGTACAGTGCTCCGCCATTGAAATCCTTTTTGAACTCCAAGGTGTTCCCCACCGCCAAGCACGTACCGATGATGATGGACAAGGTGACCACCTTCATCCACCATACTTTACGGAAACTGTTCAGGAACCAAATGGAAATCAAATAGGCCATGAGCATGCCGGCCAGCGGGGCGACCACGATGAAAATGGCGGTGGCGATCACTATGCCAGAGCGTACCGCTTCCAGTCCGTATGCGGCGAGGAAGGCGCCGGCGAAGCCGCCGATCAGCGTATGAGAAGAAGAAGAAGGGATACCATACCACCAGGTGATGAGGTTCCAACTGATAGCAGCCAACAGTCCAGAGAAGATCATGGGCAGTGGATCCATATCGGGCGAGGTGAATTTGTCTTGCACCGTCTTGGCGATGGTGTTGGCTACGCTATGGTCTTTGAAGATGAAGAAGGCGACGAAATTGAAGAGAGCAGCCCAGATGACGGCACTGACAGGAGAGAGGACCTTGGTGGAGACAACGGTGGCGATGGAGTTGGCCGCGTCGTGAAAGCCGTTGATGAAGTCAAAGGCCAGGGCAAGGATGATGACGATGATAAGCAGGGTCATGGTTCGGCAGCGTACGGATCAGGCCTGTTTGACGATGATGGTTTCCAGGACGTTTGCGACATCTTCGCATTTGTCGGTGGCGGTTTCCAGAGCGGAAAGCACTTCCTTGATCTTGATCACCTCGACTGCGTTCTTCTCTTCTTCGAAGAGACGTGCTACCGCATTGTCGAAGATATCGTCGGCATGGTTCTCCACGCTGTTGATGCGCACGAGGGCTTCTTTGACTTTGAGGATGTTGCGCAGGCTGCGCAGCTGTCCGATGGCCTTGTGCAACTCTTCGGCGCACTGAAGGATCAGTTCAGCGAGTTTCACCATCGAAGGGTGGATGGTGTCAATCTTATAGAGTTCGATGCGCTTGGCCGAACCGTGGATGTAGTCGAGGATGTCGTCCAGACCGGAAGCCAGATACTGGATGTCTTCACGGTCGAATGGGGTGATGAAGGTGGTGGCCAGCTCACTGAAGATGGTATGGGTGATTTCGTCGCCTTTGTGCTCCAGTTTCTCGATTTCGCGGATCAGTTCGGTGCGCCTGTCGGGATTGGACGTGGTGAGCATGTCACACAACACCTTGGAAACGGTTACCAGGTTGGCGGAGGCGTCTTCGAGCAGGGGGATGAAAATTCGGTCTTTCGGAACCAGGTACTGGAATATGCTGTTGAGCGACATGGTGGGGAAGGGTTTTTCGTGGTTAAATTGTACCCGCAATAATACACCGAAGCCAAGCTTCGTTTGTTAACTCAATGTTAATTCCCGGACATTTACCCTACCGATGAAACGCATTTTCCTCCTTGCATCAGGATCCGGCAGCAACGCCGAGGCGATTGTCCGGCACTTTTCGGGCTCCGACCGGGTCGAAGTGGCGGGTATCGCTACCAATAACCCGAAAGCCGGAGTCATCGAACGGGCTGCGCGTTTGGGAGTGCCATGCCAAGTGTTCGACCGTACGTATTTTAGGGATCCTGAAGGGTTGTTGAAGTTGCTGCAAACCTCCCACACCGATTTGCTGGTGCTGGCCGGCTTCCTCTGGCTGGTCCCCGAGCACATCGTGCATGCATTTCCGGGGCGGATCCTCAATATCCATCCCGCCTTGCTGCCGGAATTCGGTGGTAAAGGATATTATGGACAACATGTGCACGAGGCGGTGATAGCAGCTCGGAAAGTGATGTCCGGCATCACCATCCACCAGGTGAACGAACAGTTCGACGAAGGCGCTATCGTGTTCCAGGCAGCTTGTCATGTGGCCAAGGAGGATTCTCCGCAAACGCTTGCCACTAAAGTGCATGCTTTGGAGCACAAGTTTTATCCTGTCGTAATCGAAAAATATCTTTCTCTGCAAAAGTGAAAAGGCCTCTTTCGCTCCGCTCGTACGCTCCGGCACTGATGTCGGCAATCGCGCTTTTCTTGGCCTTCGGCCTTCAGATGTGGTACGGCAACAGCGTGAGCGATCCGCAACGCATCCTCTCTCGCGCCGAGGCCCGCATGCGTTCGCTCGACGATCAGATGGTGCGTCGGATGCAGAAGCTCTGTGCCGATACCTCGGACGAAGGCTTCCACCGCGACTTTCTCCACCAGGAATCATCGGACGAAGGCACCTCCTATTATGTATATCAAAACGGACGATTGAAGGAGTGGACGGACAACGGACCCGCTTTGCCGTTTGAAGAATTCAAGCTCAGACCGGAAGGCGGATTGCTGCATCTCGCCAACGGCGATTTCTGGTCGAGGAGCTCCTCGTGCGGCAGTCGTACGGTATCGGCTCTACTGCTGGTGCGCTGCCGTTATCCCTTTGAAAACAAATACCTGCACGACGCCTTCAATCCATCGCTCGGGTTACCAGCATCGGCGACGTTGTCGGATCAAGGGGAGGACTTCCATGCGCCTTCCGGCGCAAGTATCGGAAAAGTCGTTCCCGGCATTCCTGCTCTACCGGATGCGATGATCCTTGGTTGGATTGTCGTAGTGCTCTTGTTTTCGCTCTCTTTCTTGCTGGGGTGTTGGTATGCTCGGAATGCGCCACGTCGACGCGTGCTGCTTGCAGCAGTATTGATTTCACTTCGCGCGGTGATGGTGATTTTCAGTCTGCCCGGTTCACTCTATCACGCTGCACTCTTCGGCCCTTCTGTGTACGCTGCGGACATCCTGTACAATTCGGTCGGCGATCTTTTTCTCAACGGATTGACTTTGCTGTTGCTGGCTTTCGCGTTGTTCTGCGGAAAAACGCCGTTGATGGGACACCGGGCAAGAAACAGCTGGTCGCTGTTGAGCATCGTATTGCTATCGATAGCTCTTTACTCATTGATTCAAGGGATGGTGCTCGATGCACGGGTTTCATTCGATATCACGGATCTGTCTTCCGTTGACGGCTATTCCCTCCTGATGCTGACGGCACTCGGCCTCCACCTTTTCGCAGGAGCGTTGGTCTTGTCGTGGATTTCAGGTACATCGTCTGCCAACATCCGTTTCGGCCGCAGCATGTCGGCGTTGTTCATCGTCACCGCCTACGTCGCATTGTTATTTTTCCGCTTCAACCACACTCGCGACATTGAAGAGCGTCGTCGGTTGGCACACAAGGTGATGACGGAGCGTGATCCGGTGGCGGAATACCTTTTTGCAAAGGAGTCGAGTGACATGCGAACGGATACCGCGCTTGCCAAGCTGATCGGTCAGCCGACAGAATTAGTCGAGCGTATCCGGAATCGTTTCATCAAGAATGAACTCGGACGTTTCGAATGGGAAGTGGTTCCTTTTGATTCGGCAGGCAATCCGTTGGACGTGCGTACCACTTTCACGCTGGCTCAATTGCAGTCAGAGCTCGTCGCGGAAGGTAAAGCCACACTGGCTCCCGGATTGTTTTCGCTGCCTTCCGAAGGAGGTCGCATGCGGTACGGGGCGTTATTGCCTGTGTGCGAAACAGCGGGAGACACAGTCGCCACTGTACTGCTGCGCTTGCGTTATTCCTTCTTTGCGGGCAATGAAGGTTTTCAGGAGTTGTTGGTGAGCGGAAGCGCTCAGGATAATCGCACCGTTGAAAAATACAGCTTCGCCAGCTACCGCGATGGTGCACTGGTTTTTGAATATGGCAACTATCCCTACGGCCTGAGTCCTTCCATGTTTTTGCATGCGGCAAACGATAGCACGCAGACGATGCAGGCAGAGGGCCACGACCACTTGGTGCTGCATCCTGAATCAACGGTTTACAACATCGTATCACGGCCCTCCGCCGGATTGCTGTCACTGATCACCTTGTTCAGTTGGCTGCTTTGTCTCTTCGGGGTCTTGTTCCTGCTGTTTTTCTTTTTGAATGGGTTGCTCACTGACAAGAAACCGACCGTATCCCTCACGCGACGTATCCGTTTGTCGGTTTTCACTCTCGTCGTTCTTTCCTTTGTCGGTGCAGGAACCGGTACGGCAATGTATATCCTGCAGAAATACGACGACGATCAACGACGCGACATCGGTGAACAGCTGAATGGCTTGTGGATCCTGCTGGGCGATCAACTCGGATTAGGAACGGCGTTCTCGCAAATGGAGCCATCGTGGTTGGCCAAGGAACTCGACCGTATCCACAACAGCACCAACATCGACTTCGACCTTTTCGATGAGAACGGTCGGCTGTTTTATTCCTCGCAAAGAAGATTGTTCGATCAGTCGGTGATATCCGACCGCATGAATGCGGATGCGTTTCATGAACTCAATAAATTCGGTAAGACACAGTTCGTACACCGCGAACAGGTAGGCGATCTCGGATACCTGGCGGCCTATGCACCCTTCATCGGATCGGATCGCAACACTACCGGTTATTTGCGGTTGCCGTTTTTCGAAAAACAACACGAGCGCAGCCGCGAAGTTTCCGGTTTCCTCTCAGCGCTACTCAACATTTACATCCTGTTGTTCGCGGCAGCGGTGTTCGTGACCATATTCATCGCATCCAGGGTCACCCGTCCGCTCGCAGTCATCCAGGAACGACTTGCCGCCATCCGTTTCGGTCGTAGGAACGAAGCGATCACCTACCCGGTGAATGACGAGATCGGACAATTGGTGCGCGAATACAACCGGATGGTAGGAGAATTGGCAGAGAGTGCCGATCGACTTGCGCGTAGCGAGCGGGAAAGTGCCTGGCGTGAAATGGCCAAGCAGGTCGCTCATGAAATCAAGAATCCACTCACCCCGATGCGATTGTCCGTCCAACACGTACAGCGTGCATGGAACGAACATGCCGATGACCGCGAAGCGCTCACGCAACGCATGGCCAAGACGCTGATCGAGCAGATAGATACCCTCTCCCACATCGCTACGGAGTTTTCCAATTTCGCCAAGATGCCCAGCGCAGCTCCTGAGCGTGTCGATCTGAAAGAAGCGCTATCCAATACGTTGGCGTTGTTCAGTCAATCGTATCCGATCGAGTTTCATTTCTCGTGCCCTGCATCCACTGCGTATCCTGTGCTTGCAGACAAGGAGCAATTGCACCGCATCTTTTCCAACCTGATCAAGAACGCCGTCCAAGCCATTCCTGAGGAACGAAAAGGACGCATCGATGTACGCATGGTGGAAGAGGCGGATCATTATCGCGTAGAGGTAGAAGACAATGGAATCGGGATTCCAGAAAAAGACTACGACCGGATCTTCGTACCCAATTTCACGACCAAATCCGGAGGCACCGGACTTGGACTTGCGATGGTGAAGAACATGGTGGAGCAAAGCGGCGGCACGGTATGGTTCACCAGTCAGGAAGGCAAAGGGACGGTGTTCCATTGTCGTTGGCCGCGAGCGGCAGGAATAGTTTAACTTTGCCGGAAAGCACGATTTCATTATGAGCACATCTCGACCGTTGCGTGTTCTGATTGCGAAAGTCGGCCTCGACGGACATGACCGGGGCGCGAAGGTGATCGCTTCCTTCCTCCGTGATGCGGGTATGGAAGTCATTTATACCGGCTTACGGCAGACACCGGAAATGGTGGTCAACGCTGCCTTGCAGGAAGATGTCGATGTGATCGGGGTGAGCATCCTATCCGGCGCACACATGACGGTTTTCCCTAAGATCATCCATCTCATGAAAGAGAAAGGGATGAACGATGTCCTGCTTACAGGCGGAGGCATCATTCCGGATGCCGACATGAAGAAGCTCATGGAGCAGGGCGTCGGTAAACTTTTCGCTCCGGGCACCGAGACCTCCGTCATCGTATCCTACATCCGCGAAGAGGTGGCTAAGCGCCGCAATTTCTGATCGTCGGCTCGCATCCAATCTGATTCATTCATTCTAGTTTCCCTATCTACATGAAGACCTATAACAACCTCTTGCTGCATACCGAAAACGAAGTGCTCGTGATCACGGTGAATCGTCCTGACAAATTGAACGCACTCAATCGCGAGACGATCCAGGAGATCGGCGATGCGGTCGTTCATGCTGAAAAGGATGCAACGATTGCTGCCATCATCATCACCGGTGCGGGTCCGAAGTCGTTCGTTGCCGGCGCGGATATAGCGGAGTTCTCGGCCTATTCGGTGGAGGAAGGGAAAAAGCTGAGTGCCGACGGGCAAGCCGTATTCAAGCGGATCGAAACCTGTTCGAAGCCCGTGGTGGCAGCTGTGAATGGTTTTGCTCTTGGCGGAGGGTGTGAGTTGGCCATGGCCTGTCATCTCCGTATCGCATCCGATACCGCGCGGTTCGGTCAGCCGGAGGTGAAGCTGGGCGTCATCCCCGGCTATGCCGGCACACAACGGTTGGTCCAACTGATCGGTAAAGGCAAGGCGATGGAGCTGCTGATGACGGCCGATATGATCGGCGCGCAAGAAGCGTTACAGCTCGGCTTGGTGAATCATGTTGTGCCTCAGGACCAGCTGATGTCAAAGACACACGAAGTGCTTTCCAAAATCACGGCACAGTCGCCCGTAGCCATTGCCGGAGTGATCCGTTCCGTGGATGCTTTTTTCACGGATGGCGTCGATGGATTTGCCACCGAGGTGGACGAGTTCGGCAAGTGTTTCGGCAAAGAAGATTTCAAGGAAGGCGTAGCGGCCTTTTTGGAAAAGCGGAAACCCGCGTTCAAGCGTTCCTGACAGCATCAGTTTTCATCTGCGATGATCAGCCGAGTGCGGAAGGAGCGGCCAGCGTGCATCCGTATTTTCAGCAGATACATCCCAGCCGGAATACCTTTCCGATCGATGTAGGTCGATGAGCCGAGACGATGAAAAGTCGCTTCGATTGTTTTACCATTCAAATCGTAAAGAATCATCTCTTGTAAAATGGGTCCGTCCTCCCAAGTGATTTTAGAAATGGAGGATACAGGGTTCGGTGAAATCGTGACCGGATTGTTTTCATGCGCTTGTTCTGAGATTCCCGTGAAGCATCCGGTAACGCCAGGAGGGAAGATTGTGTTCGTGTCGTTACTGAAACATTCCAGGTAATCGTTTCCGCTCAGGCCTGCGAAAAGGAGGGGAACCAAGAGATAATTATTGGAACCGATGCCCTCGATCCACTGAGCACCGTTTGAAAACCAGATGCGGTGACGCATGCCATCCGAGCAGGGAACGGAATCTTCATAGACCACCTGAACGGTATCCGAAGGTCCGAAAACGGTTCCACCGTAACTGCCGGTCAAGGTATCGCCGGTGATGAGGTTGAAGTCGTAGAGCAGCGCTTCGGCGGAACCGGTATCGGGGATGAACCACACCTTCTTTTGTTGTTCCCGAACAGCGCCCGCGTACGTACCCTGATCGTACAACTTTGAATAGACCGTCATTCCGATGAGCGTATCGCCGGCAAGCGTATAAGTATGGTACCATCCCCAGGGTTGACCAAAGTCGTCGTAATACTGGTAGATCCATTGCGCTGAGTTGGAAGGGAAAGGGTGATACGAACCCTGCGCATAGACCGCCTTACCCGATTGAATCAAAAGCAAAGAGAAGAGCAGTCCGACGAATTTCAGGAGGGGATAGCGGCGAGCCATAATCGAAGATACCGTTCCTGCAGAATGCTCGAACAGGGGAGTGGCTGTCGTCTCTCTATTGAAGGTCGCTGTACTAAAAAAAAAGGGGGGGGGGACACACCTAAATTTTGGAGATAACATGAGGGTGTTCATTCATTTATGATTATCAAATACCATGAATTAAGGATTTAATATGAAAATATAGGATTTAAAATCGTAATCTCGTCCGAAATTTGGAAACCTATAAAACCAAAATAATCACACTACGAACATGAGACACATTTTCAAAGTCGTGGCTTTCGCACTTACATTGATTGCGACAAGCCAAATTGCATGGGCCCAATCCTGCCCGGGCTACAGAACCTACACCCAGGGAGGCTGGTCATCTACGCCATCCGGAAACAATCCTGGAACCTACTTGAACAACAATTTCGCGGCAGCTTTTCCATCCGGTTTAACCATCGGTTGTACCCGTATGTTGAAATTGACCAGCACGACGGCTATCCGGAATTTCCTTCCATCGAATGGTACGCCTGCGCAATTGCCATCGGGCACACTCACCAATCCTACCCGTTCCAGTTATAGCAACGTATTGGCCGGACAGTTGGTAGCGCTTGCGCTGACCTTGCGCTTCGACGAGTTCGATCCGAATTTCGCGTCGAACGCTTCGCTCTTGCGCGACCTTCGCATTGCCAGTGGTCCTTTTCGCGGTTGGACTGTTTTACAACTCTTCAACGAAGCCAACAAGAAAATCGGTGGCTGTGCTGCCGCTAATTTCACCTTCTCACAGTACAACGAGGCCTTGACGCTCGTGAACCAGAATTACGATGGCTTGACCACCGTAACTGGTAGCTTCCTTGCCTGTCCAATGGTCATCAACGGCACCCCGGTCAATCCACTCTGTTACGGAACTTCAACTGGTAGCATCTCAGTTACGGTCCAATACGGTATTCCTCCCTTCAGCTTCCTGTGGAGCAATGGTGCTACTACGCAGAATATTTCAGGACTTTCTGCAGGAACCTATACGGTCAGAGTAACAGATGCCGGTGGTGCAACAGCCACTAAGTCGTTTACGATCACCCAGCCCACTCAGGTAGTTGCTGCTGCAAGTACGGGTGGATCGATTGCATGTAATGGGGGCTCCACAACGGTCAATGTCACAGCATCGGGAGGAACTGGCCCCTACACAGGTACAGGCAGCTTCAATGTAGCTGCAGGAACTTACAGCTACACGGTGACCGATGCTAACGGTTGTTCAGCATCTACGTCTATTAACGTGAATCAACCTCCTGTGCTTGTGGCTTCTGCCAGTGCAGGCTCCATCCCTTGTGTAGGTGGAAATGGAAATATCACGGTAACCGCTTCAGGCGGTACGACGCCGTACAGTGGAACCGGAACCTTCAGCAATCCTGCTGGCACCTATTCTTATACGGTGACGGACGCCAATGGATGTTCTGCCACTGCTTCTGCAACGCTGACCGATCCTACTCCCATCACGGCTACTGTTACATTGAATGCAGCACGCATTTGCAGTGGAACCGGTTGCAATGGAAGTGCATCGGTTCAAGCAACCGGAGGCACGGGATCTTTTACCTACCTGTGGTCAAATGGCTCCACTACCGATCAGGCAACCGGACTTTGTGCTGGCTCTTCCATCGCTGTGCGGGTAACCGATGCCAATGGCTGTTTCGTGGACGAAGACCCTTCCTTCATTCAGTGTCAGTCTTGTGATACTTTGACCACCTTCACCCAAGGTGGCTGGGGCGCTGATCCAAATGGCAACAATCCAGGCACGTACCTGCATGCGAATTTCGCTTCCGCCTTCCCTTCCGGACTCACCATTGGTTGTACCAATACGTTGACCCTTACTACAGCACAGGCAATCACCGATTGGTTGCCATCCGGAACCACACCTTTGGCACTTCCAGCAGGTAACTTGGTGGACGACGCCAGTTACGACAATGTACTCGCAGCGCAGTTGGTCGCTGCCACCTTGAACGTAGGTTTCGATAACTACGATCCTGCATTTGCGGCCTCTACCGACGCACTCGAAGACAGGTTTCTTGCCGTTGCTCCTTTCGAGGGAATGACCGTCGGCGAACTTTTAGTTGCTGCCAATGAAGTGATAGGCGGCTGCAGTACGACTTACTCTTACACTGACCTGAACGCTGCACTTACAGCTATCAACCAGAACTACGACAATGGCACTACTGACAATGGCGATCTTTCCTGCAGTGGTCCTGCTGCCGGCAGGATGTCAGCGCACTTCGTCTCCGGATTGAAGTTGAAGGAGGTATACCCCGTACCGGCACGTGACCGTGCTACTGTCTCTTTCATCGGACAAGCATCGGAGTCCACCAGCTTCCTCTTCACGGATCTGACCGGACGTGACATCACCAGCAACTTCCAGGTGAATCGTCTGGACGATTCCAATTTCGAGGTGAAGATCGCTCCGCTTTCTTCGCAGATTGTGATCATGAGTGTCGTGACTCCTACTTCCAGGATCACGCGCGCAGTGGTCATCCAGTAATTCGCACCGAATACGATTCGAAAGCCCCGCCACCGGCGGGGCTTTCTGCGTTAATGCACGCCTGCACGGTGGAAAATTCCTTTCCAGGCACGAGAGATGACCTTGATTATTGATGAATTTTGGATGCGCGGTAATCTTATCTGCCAACTCAATGTCCATCCTCCGTAAACTCGCCGGCCAAACCGCCATTTATGGACTGAGCAGCATCCTCGGACGCTTGCTCAATTACCTGTTAGTGCCGTTGTATACGCGGGTTTTCGATACAGCCGAGTATGGCGTTGTGACGCAGTTCTACGCCTTTGCCGCCTTCCTCAACATCCTGTTCACCTACGGACTTGAAACGGCTTACTTCCGTTTTTCTCAAACCGAAAAGGATGCATCCAAAGTTTATTCAACCGCGCTATTTTCCATCGTTGTCAGTTCGGTGGGACTGTTCATCCTCTTATCGCTGACGGCGCCCTTTTCAACCACCTTATTCGTTGGCGGTGGACCGATGCACGAGCAGATTCCGATGCTGATCGTCTGGTTCGCAGGAATACTCACCACGGATGCTATCGCCGCCATCCCGTTTGCACGTTTGCGTCAGGAGAACAAAGCCTTTCGTTTTGCAGTCATACGTCTTGCGAACATCCTGTTGAACATCGGATTCAACTTGTTCTTCCTGGTAGGCTGTCCTGCCTGGTGGGCTGCCGGAGCCGATTGGATGCGCGGTTGGTACGATCCCACACTTTCGGTCGGGTATGTGTTCCTCGCCAACCTCATCGCCAGTTGTATCACGTTATTGCTATTACTGCCGCAGCTCCGTCCGCTTGCTTCGGGTGCAGACAAGTCGCTGCTGAAAAAAATGCTCCGTTACGGTTGGCCGCTCATGATCGCCGGCTTCGCCGGCATGGTGAATGAAACATTCGATCGTATCATGCTTCCCCTGCTGGTCAGCGACCCTTCCACGGCGATGGATCAGCTCGGTGTGTATGGTGCGTGTTACAAGCTGTCCATCCTGATGACGCTCTTCGTGCAAACGTTCCGTTACGCTGCCGATCCGTTCTTCTTCTCGCAAGCAGGCAATGAGGATGCCAAGTTCACGTATTCCCGCGTCTTGACGTGGTTCGTCGCCGCATGCGCATTCATTTTCCTTGGTGTGATGCTGTACATGGATGTCGTGCAGCATTTCATCGGCGAAAAATTCAGGAGCGGCCTGGCCGTCGTCCCGATTCTGCTTCTGGCCAATCTCTGCCTGGGAGTCTACTTGAATGTCTCCATCTGGTACAAACTTTCCGGTAAGACGGTTTGGGGCGCCTGGTTCTCCGTCGTAGGTGCAATCATCACCCTGGCCTTGAATTTCCTATTGATACCTTCCATGGGATACATGGGCGCCGCATGGGCGACCTTGATCTGCTACGCTGCCATCATGATCCTATCTTATTTGGTAGGCCAGCGGCAATACCCGGTTCCTTATGATATTGCAGCTTTCTTCTACGCCATCGGCGGGGCACTGGTATTGTGGGGCGCGTCGGTCTTCCTGGCACCGTTTCTACCATCATTTACAATCAAGATGATTGTCCATACGTTGCTGTTGCTTGCCTACGGAGCTGCTGCCTGGTCACTGCTCCGCTTAAAAAGCCGTAAATTCGCCCGCTCATGATCGTACGAATCATCAATAAGTCGGGGCATCCTTTGCCCTCCTATGAAACGGCTGCTGCTGCTGGCATGGATTTACGCGCTGAACTAACAGCTCCCGTCACCCTCGGACCACTTGAGCGTGCATTGATTCCGACCGGACTTTACATCGAGCTGCCTTTCGGCTTTGAAGCGCAGGTTCGTCCTCGCAGCGGACTTGCAGCCAAGCGTGGTGTCACCGTATTGAATTCACCAGGAACCATCGATGCGGATTACCGTGGAGAGATAAAAGTCATTCTTGTCAATTTGTCGAATGAACCCTTCGTGGTCGAGAGTGGTGAGCGGGTCGCACAGTTGGTGATCGCCCGCCACGAACGTGTCGAGTGGCAACCGACTGACGTGCTGGCAGACTCGCAAAGAGGCGCCGGCGGATTCGGATCGACCGGAAACAAATGAACATCACATTGATTCAGCTATGAAAATAATCGTACCAATGGCCGGAATGGGAAAGCGCATGCGACCGCATACGTTGACGGTGCCCAAGCCGCTCATCAAGGTGGCCGGAAAGCCCATCGTCGAATGGCTTGTGGAAGACATCACCCGCACGTGCAAGGAGAAAGTCGACGAGATCGCCTATGTGATCGGCGACTTCGGCGCCGACGTGGAGAAGCAATTGGTAGCAGTGGCTGAGCGCTTGGGCGCACGTGGCACCATCCATTATCAGGAACAACCCCTCGGAACGGCACATGCCGTGTTGTGTGCTGAATCGGCTTTGACAGGCAAGGTGATCGTCGCTTTCGCTGACACGCTCTTCCGTTCCGACTTCACCATCGATGAATCGCGTGATGGTGTGATTTGGGTGAACCGCATCGACGACCCCCGCATGTTCGGTGTGGTCAAAGTCGATAAGGACAACGTCATCACGGATTTTGTCGAGAAGCCACAGACATTCGTCTCGGATCTCGCAATCATCGGCATCTATTATTTCAAGGATGGCGAGAACTTGCGCAAGGAGTTGAAGCATCTCATCGACAACGACATCAAAGAAAAAGGCGAGTACCAGCTCACCAATGCGCTGGAGAACATGAAGGCCAAAGGTCTTCGTTTCGTCCCTGGAAAAGTGGAGGAGTGGCTCGACTGCGGAAACAAGGACGCTACGGTACATACCAACCAGCGTGTGCTCGAGAACCATCGCCATGAAAAGCTGGTTGCCGCGGATGTCCGTGCATCGAACTCCATCATCATACCCCCGTGTTACATCGGAGCAGGTGTGGAGCTAATCGACAGTGTCGTCGGTCCGCATGTTTCCATCGGTGCCGGCTCTCGTGTTGTCCGCTCGGTGATCTCGAACAGTATTTTGCAGGAGAATACGACAGTAACTAATGCCGTGGTCGAGAACTCGATGATGGGCGCTTCCTCTGCATGCAGCCTTCGTCCGATGCAATTGAGCATCGGCGATTATTCAACTCAAACCAATTGAACGTAAGGATCTTCATGCGCAAACGGGCAGTTCACACCCTTCTTCTTTCTTTTTTGCTCCTGTTTTCGCCCGTTACACAGGCCAAGAAAAAACAGAAAGGCGCTAAGGACCTCCTGACTCCTGTACAACGCGCCGACGTCACCTATGTCTTCTTCAATGCGAACAAAGAGAAGATCCTTGGCAACCTGAATACGGCAGCAGAACTGTTCGCAGATGTGCTGCGCAAGGATCCGCACAATGCCGCTGCGATGTACGAGCTGTCCCGTGTGTATAGTGCACAAAAGAAGCATGCCGATGCGCTTTACTTCAGTAAAGGCGCCTACAAGGAGGAGCCAGGCAACGATTGGTATGCATTGAATCACGCGGAGGTGTTGCAGCGTAACAACCGTTTCAAGGAGTCGACCGAGATTTTCGAGCAGCTCGTGGAGCGACATCCCGATCAGGAAGAATATTATCAGCGGCTCGCCGAGGCGTACGTTTACGCAGGGGAATACGAGAAGGGCATTTCCGTGTATGATCGGATGGAGAAACGGATTGGGTTCGATCCGGATGTTGCGGAAATCAAAGCGCGTATCTATCAGCAATTGGGCAAGACCGATAAAGCGATTGCTGAATTGCAACGGCTCATCGAAAACGACCCATCGGATGCAGAAGCGTACGGCATGCTTGCAGGACTGTATCAATCTTCCGGACAGAATGAAAAGGCATTGGAAACGTTTCGTCGTCTCGAGAAAGTCGACCCCGACAATCCGTTCCTCCACCTTTCACTCGCTGACTTCTATCGCGATGCCGGCGAAAAGGAAAAGTCGGTCGCTGAACTGAAATTGGCTATCAGGAATCCACGCCTCGACATCGAGACCAAAATCAGCATCCTTGGTTCCTATTACACTTTGGTCGAGACGTATCCTGAATTGAAAGATCAGGCACACGACATGTGCAAGTTGCTCGTGCAGACACATCCGACCGATCCCAGGTCGCACGCTGTGTATGGCGACTTCCTCACGCTCGACAAGCGTTATGATTCCGCTCGCGTGGAATACCGTAAAGCGAAGGAGCTCGGATCGAAGGAATATTCCGTTTACAGTCAGCTCCTCCTGATTGATTCGCAACTTCAGGATTGGTCTGCCATGATGAGCGACAGCGAGGAAGGCATTTCACTTTTCCCGGATCAGCCCTACATGTATTTCTTCAATGGGTTGGCCAAGCACCACGATAAGCGATACAAGGAGGCCGCCACCATCCTGACCACCGGAGTCAATATGGTAGTCGATAATGTGCCTTTGGAGTCGCAATTCTATTCCTCGCTCGGTGAGGTATACCACGAGTTGGGCGATCATGTGCGTTCCGACCAGAGTTTTGAAAAAGCGATCGCACTCGACCCGAAGGATCCGACAGCGATGAACAATTATGCTTATTTCCTTTCGCTTCGCGGAGAAAAGTTGGCCAAAGCCGAAGAGCTATCCCGTCAATCCTTGGTTTTGGATCCCGATCAGCCATCGTATGAAGACACATACGGTTGGATCATGTTCATCAATGGAAAATACCAGGACGCTCGCTTATGGATCGGTAAAGCAATGGAGCATGGTGGCGATAAAAGCGCAACAGTGCTTGAGCATTACGGCGACGCACTCTACATGCTTGGAGACACCGTTCAGGCGCTCGAATATTGGCAGCGTGCGAAAGCAGCAGGCGAAGGAGCTTCGCCCATGCTTGATCGTAAGATCCAGGAAAAGAAATACCTCGAATAGTGATCATGCTTCATCGCATCAGACGTAATAAAGCGTCGTCGATTCTTGCGTTACTGGCGGTGATGGCATCCGCTTTTTCAGGCGTTTCCTGTAAGGGTCCCAAAAAAGTTTCAGCCGCTCCTCCGCCCGTCACGGCCCGCGGATCCGTAGTGAACGATGTTGTCGACAGCATGTTGTCCAGGCAGTTCGACTTCGGGTGGTTATCAGCGAAAGCGCAAGTCGACTATACCGACAAATCGGGCGAGACCAATTCGTTCGACATCAATCTGCGCTTACGCAAAGACAGTGTCATTTGGATCTCCATCACTCCATTGCTGGGAATTGAAGCGGTAAGGGTGCTGATCACCCGCGACAGTATCGCCATGCTGGACAGGGTGCACAAGGAGTTCAGGGTGTTGCGTTATGATTACCTGACGGAAATGCTTCGGACGGAAGTCGACTTCAACATGATCCAAGCTGTAGTGGTCGGAAATTATTTTTCCTATCAACGAGGCGACAGGCTCAGGAGTTATTACGAAGAACAACCTTATGGCATCCTGAGCACGCTCAACAAGCGTCAGGTGAAACGGGCATTGGAGGAGAAGGATCCTTCGCGCCCGGTCATTCAGGATTTTTGGATCGATGGTAATTTCCGCATCGTGCGCTCCAAGATCACTGACGAGAAGCTGGACCGATGGGTGGAGGCGAATTATTCGGGCTTCATCCCCGTGAACGACCGGCTTTTCCCCCAGAATGTGGTGGTCACTTTTTTTTCGACCTCTCCTGTCATCATGAAAGTGGCTTTCTCCAAAGTCACTCCCGAAGAGACCTTGGCCCTTCCGTTTACAGTCCCTGAAAAATATGAGCGTAAGTAGTCCGAAAAACGGGGTCTGTTTTCACTCGTTTCCATCGAACATTTCAGGCGATGTTTCCGTTAAAACGGACGGACCACACCCGATGATCAACCTGTCAATGCGTTTCTCCCCGATTAATGGCTTTCTTTCTCGTGCAGCAGCTGTCCTGATGCTGGTTGCGTTTCTGCTCCCTTCCAATGCCTGGGCACAGTCCCGCAAGGAATTGGAGAAAAAGAAAAACCAGCTTCGGAAGGACATTGAGCAGACCAACAAGATGCTCAAGCAGACCAGGAAAGACAAATCGTCTTCACTCAACCAGTTGGTCACCCTGAACAAGAAGATCACCTACCGTTCAGAATTGATCCAGACCATCAATACCGAGATCAATACGGTCGATCGACAAATCGGTACCGTCGAGAACAGGATCGACTCTTTGCAAAGCAGGTTGGAAGCATTGAAGAAACGCTATGCGGAAACGCTTGTAGTCGCTTACAAGAACCTCGGGTCGATGAATACGATCTCTTTTGTTCTGGCATCCGACGACATGAACCAGGCGTTCAAGCGCATGCGTTACATCCGTCAATTGGCCGATCACCGTGTTCGTCAGCAGCGATTGATTGTCGCCACCCAGGATTCACTTTCGGGTAGGAAGCGCGAGTTGAAAGTAGTGCGCACGGACAAGACCCATTTGTTGGTGGTCAAGGAGAAAGAGAAAAAGGAATTGGATAACGAAAAGCGTCAACAGGTGTCGATGCTCAACAATCTTTCAGCCAAGGAAAAGCAACTCCGTGCCGAACTGAAACGAAAGCAGCAACAGGAACAACAGTTGTCCGCCCGTATCGAAGCCATCATCCGTAAGGAGATCGCTGCGGCACAAGCCTCCGCTAAGAACCGGGCATCCAAATCCGTTTCAGCCAGCACCAGTACGAAGACGACAACGAAAGCGGAAAAGTCGTCTACGCCGTATGTGTTAGCCAATACGCCGGATGCTATCAAACTGAGTAATGATTTCGAAGGAAATAAAGGTCGCTTGCCCTGGCCGGTGGAACAGGGTGTGATCACCGGCTCTTTCGGTCGCCATGCTCACCCGGTATGGCACGACGTAGTCGTGAATAACAACGGCGTCAACATTGCCACCACCAAAGGAGCCAAGGCTCGAGCGATATTCGATGGAAAAGTGGTGAGGGTCCTGATGGTCGTTGACAAGTATGCTGTGCTTGTCCAGCATGGGGAATACTTCACGCTCTATTCCAACCTTGAAAGTGTTTCCGTCCAAGCAGGCGAACGCGTGTCGACGAAGCAAGTTCTGGGAACCATCACCGAAGGGGACCAGGAAGGAAAGGGCGAGGTCCATCTGGAAATTTGGCGAGGAAGCAATAAGATGAATCCGCAGAGCTGGCTGGCTTCGCGGTGACTCGCTTCCTGCTTTTACCTATAAATGATATCTTTACATCCTAAATCGAACCCCGATGCTCAATTCTGTCCTTCTTGGCTTTCTCGGTGGTCTAGGCACCGGAGAAATCATTCTTTTACTGGCAGTAGTCCTGCTATTTTTCGGGGCTAAGCGCATTCCCGATCTTGCGAAAGGTTTGGGAAAAGGAATCAAGGAGTTCAAAGACGCCAAGAATGGCGTTGATGAGAAAAAAGAAGATAACAAGGCCTGACGGCTTTCACTTGGTCGAGCGAATCCGCTCGATTTCATCCACCGGGATGATTTCCCTGTAAGGCTCAAGGGCCTTCGTGTCGCCGGTTTCCAGAGCATAAACCAGTTTCCTGCCTTTCTGTATGCTGATGAAGCATACTTCTTGCAGGTCTTCGTTTTCTCCGGTCTCTTTCTCGACGAAAATCCAGCCGACTTTCCGTTTGTTATCTTTCAAGTAAAGGGTAGCCACCTTGTTCAGGTGCTGGGATATCTCTTCGCAGCTCATTGTTTGGGTTTAGACAATCAGGAATCCAACGCCGCCCCCGACGCGCGAGTCGGTTGACGGTGGTGTCACATGGCCGGCCGGATGTCGGGTCGGCATCAATTGTCAGGTCTGGAGAGACAGACAGGGGTGTTTTCCTGCCTGGTTTTGGTCAAACAGGAGTCAAAATAGCTTCATCAACAGGCCGAGTACCACTATTTCTGGTAAAACCGCTCTAAAACTCCATGAATCCCTTTTTGGGAATGGTGAAAAAAGCGAGTCCAAGGCCTGTTGAAAAGTCCGTTTTATTCATTCTGGACCTGAAGGCGCATCAAGCCTACTTACTGGGAAATTTGCATTCAATGGCTGGTTGCATGAACTGTTTTAAATTAAAACATTGAAATTCAGAATATTGGCGCACTATGAGTGAAATTGTAAGAATCCACCGAGCTTCGAGGGATCCGTTGGGAGCCTTCATCGTTTCAACATCTAGGTCAGGCGACAAATACTACTTTTGCCGTCCTTCAGACTGATAACTGAAACTTATGCTTTAGTAAACAATGAGTCAGGTCCTCATTTCCAACCCATTTGCGCGCCTGCAGGCGCGTGCCCTGTTATTTGTGGCCGTATTCTGCAGCACATTTACCGTATCGGCTCAGGATTCCACTGCTGTTACAGGATACGATCCTATCGTCGCTTCCCTGGATAGCTTGCTCAACCAGAGTTTCATCCAGCGACTTTCCGCTTCCGGTAGCATGGATGCAGGATTCCAAAACGATCAGATCCCAACGTATGCGGATGATATCTACCGTGCCAGGATCCGTCGTATCCAGACGCCCATCGCCTTGGCTTATAACGAGGAGGTGAAGGAATACATCGACTTGTATGGCGTGCGTAAGCGCGCTCTGACCGAGCGTGTGATGGGATTGGCGCAACTTTATTTCCCCATGTTCGAGCAGGTGCTCGATCAGGAAGGTCTTCCACTGGAATTCAAATACCTGGCTGTCGTAGAGAGCGCGTTGAACCCCAATGCTGTTTCTCCTGTGGGAGCAACGGGCTTGTGGCAATTCATGTTGGCTACCGGCAAGATGTACGGATTGAAGGTCGATTCTTATAAAGACGATCGCCGCGATCCGGTTCCTGCTACACATGCTGCCTGTCAGTACTTCAAGGACATGTATGCCATTTACGGAGACTGGTTGCTGGTGATCGCCTCATACAATTGTGGTGCAGGCAACGTGAACCGTGCCATTGCGCGTTCGGGTGGCAGACGCACCTTCTGGGAAATCAGTCCGTATCTCCCTCGCGAGACGCGAGGCTATGTACCTGCATTCATTGCAGTGACGTACCTGATGAACTATACGGCCGAACACAACCTGACAGCGGTCGCTCCGCTGGTCAACTGGTTCGAAGTGGATACGGTGCAAGTGAACACACGCATGGACCTTCGCACGGTTTCGGCTGCAGTCAATGTGCCATACGAAGTATTGTCCTATCTCAACCCTGTTTACAAAAAAGGGATCATCCCTGCATCAGAACAGCCACAGACCCTCCGTCTTCCCATCAGCCGAATGAACACGTATCTGGCAGCTGAAAGTCGCTTGTTGCAACCAGTCATTGAAGCGGAGGAAGTGGCTGCTGTCGCTGACGCGCAGGAGTCCTCTTTTTATACCGAGCTGGTACGCAAGATCCACCGCGTTCGCCGCGGAGAACACTTATCTGTCATCGCCAACAAATACCGTTGTACGGTATCGGATATCAAGAAATGGAATCACCTGCGTTCGACACGCTTGTCGGCCGGGCAATCCCTGAAGGTGTACGTCGCTGTACCTCGTAAGGCTCAGCCTAAGCCGATGGTACAGCAATCCAAACCGGTTGATAGTTCATCTACAGCCTCTGCATCCACTCCTGGACCGGCTGATTCCGTCAGCACACCGGTTTCTGCACCCGTCGCTGTGCAGTCCAACGTTGCGCCTGAGTTCGTTTATCACGTGGTCGCACCCGGCGACACCTTGTGGAAGATCGCTCGCCGTTACGACGGCCTTACGGTCGAAAAAATCAAGGAAATCAACCAGCTGGATGGTAACGACCTACGGGTCGGCACGCGCCTGAAAGTGGCTGTCGGAGGCTGATAACCCCCTTCTTTTTCGCTGCTCTTTTTCTACATTTGAAGCCCAACGCTTCAATATGAAAAAGCCATTCCTTTTTATCATCGCCATCCTGTCGGTTGTAGTCGCCAAGTCGCAAACCATCAACAACAACAGCTTTGAGCAGTGGACGAATTATTCAGGAACCACTCAGGTAGGTTTCCCTTTCACAGGACAGAATCCTGATGGATGGAGTACATCCGACTCCCTTACACAGACATACTCGGGAGGATCATCGGTTTATCCCGGCACCGATTCCCAGGATGGAATAAAAAGTGTTCACCTGAAGAGCTCGCAAATAACGGTCATACTGAGCGGAGTTCCATTTCAAATCACGGTACCGGGCATTGCTACGAATGGAACATTGACGGGCGATTTCACATCCATTGCGACCGCTCAGATAAAATTCATTGGCGGATCTCCTGATACATCCAGGTCTTCCAAAATGCTTGGATACTTGAAATACGTACCGGCGGCAGCAATCGATCAGGCATATATCACCGTAATCAAACTGAAGTACAATCCAGTTACCGGTCAGCGTGACACCATTGCAAAGGGTGAGATAACGGTCGGCGATACCGTAGCCGCCTTCCAGCCATTCGAGGTCATCTTGAATTACCGGGATTTCCTTAACAAGCCCGATACCAGTCTTATCATTCTGAAATCAGGATACCTGCCCGAGACGGTCGTATTTACCAATCCTGATGTCACCAGCGGATCCGAACTCACCGTTGATCAATTATCCTTCACCGGTTTCGTTGGCATCGACGAAGTACCGGCGTTGAAAGATCTTTCCGTTTATCCCTCTCCTGCCAACACAACGTTGCACGTGAAAGCGGAGGCTGATGTCATGAATGGTTGGCGGATGCAGGTGCTCGATCTCTCTGGGCGTCTGGTGATGTCTGACGACTTCGACATGAACGGCAGATCCGTTGATGTCTCCTCGTGGGCCACTGGAAATTACCTGTTGCAACTCGTCGATGAACGAGGAAACGTCGCCGCTACCCGGCAATTCGCTGTAGAGCGCTGAAAAAACATCTTCCATAAAAAAAGCGAGGCCTGTCACCTCGCTTTTTTCATTCCATACCCGGCTGCTTATACAACAGGTTCGGATATCGTCGGAAGTGGATCTCTTTGACCAATTCCATCAAACGTTTCCTGAGTTCGTCGATGTTCTGGCGGTCGGTGGCCGAGATGAATACACAGGCACCTGCGAGATGACTCATCCAGCTTTTCTTCAACTCGTCCAACGAAATGTTTTCTGCAGTGGGAGGTGAAAGATCGTCCGGTTCCTTTTCAACGAATCGGTACGCATCGATCTTGTTGAACACCAGCAACGTCGGTTTGTCGGCAGCTCCTAACTCCGTCAGCGTCTCCTTCACCACATTCAATTGGTCTTCGAAATGCGGATGAGAGATATCGACGACATGCACCAGGATATCGGCTTCGCGCACTTCGTCCAGCGTCGATTTGAAGGACTCGACAAGGTGATGCGGGAGCTTGCGTATGAATCCAACGGTATCGGACAACAGAAAGGGGATGTTCTCCAACACGATTTTCCGTACCGTCGTATCGAGCGTTGCGAATAATTTGTTCTCTGCGAAAACATCGCTCTTGCTCATGAGGTTCATCAACGTCGATTTGCCTACGTTGGTGTATCCCACCAGTGCGACCCGGACCATTTCGCCCCGCTGCTTACGTTGCGTGGCGCTTTGTTTCTCGATGTCCCGCAGTTGCTCTTTCAGTTTTGCCAGCTTGTCGCGGATGATACGACGGTCGGTTTCGATTTCGGATTCACCAGGACCTCTCATGCCGATACCTCCGCGCTGTTTCTCCAAGTGCGTCCACATCCTGGTCAGTCGCGGAAGCAGGTATTGGTATTGCGCCAATTCCACTTGCGCTTTTGCTTGCGCCGAGCGTGCCCGTTTGGCAAAGATGTCCAAGATGAGATTGCTGCGATCGAGCACACGGCATTCAAGCGCCTTCTCGATATTCCTGATCTGCGTGCCGCTCAATTCGTCATCGAAGATCGCGATATCGACCTTGTTGTCTTTGATGAACGTGCGGACTTCGTTCAGCTTACCGCTTCCGATGAAGGTGCGCGAGTCGGGCGAATCAAGACGTTGTGTGAACCGACGGACGGTCTTCGCTCCTGCGGTTTCGGCAAGGAAGGCGAGTTCGTCCAGGTATTCAGTGAGCTGGTCTTCTTTCTGTCCGCGATGAACGATACCGATCAGGACAGCGGTCTCCTGCTCACGATGGGTGGGAAAAGGGGTATGCGGAGGCAAGCGATCACTCCGCAGCTGCGGCGTTGTTCTTCATTGAAACGACGTACAAACACAGATCATCCAGATCCTGACCTTCGATAACGCCGGCATACTTGGGCATTTTACGGGCGACACCCTGTTCGACCATCGCACGTACATACGCCACATCAGGGATCGTTGCTGTCAGGTCTTTAGCTCCTCTGTATCCTTTCTTACCGTCGGCACCGTGGCAGAAAGCGCAGTTTTCCATGTAGACTTTGCTGCCGTTTACCAGCGGACCAGTACCGTTGCCGCTAACCATCACATTGGCCTTGATGAAGGGTTTGTTGCGGCTCATCTCCGCTAGTCCATACGAACCGATGATGAGCAACATGGCCAACAAGGCGATACCTTTCTTGCGTTTTTTGAATCCGACGACTGCCAGCGGGATGGAAGCGAACACCATTACCAGCTTGATGATGTGGAAGGTCTTTATGCCACCCAGGATGACGAGCAACCAAATTCCGGTAACCAGAAACAAGGTGCTGATAATCATTTCAGGCACTTTGGTGGCTGCTGTGAACCGATCCAGCATGGATGTATTGGTGAAAAGCAGGATGGTTTTCACCAGATACAGCACTAGGAACAGCATTACGCTGTAGGTATGGATGGTGGCTAATAGGGTCGAGTCCATGTCGGTGTGATTTTTTCAAATGTACTTTTTTCCATGTTTGCCCTGACATATCTTGAGCACCGTTTGTCCACATGCCGAATAACGTGTTTACACTATGAAAACCTATCTTATTTCCGCAGTCCTTTTTCTTCTTGCCTACCTCCCGGTTTCCGGGCAGTCGTTTTCAATCGGTCATCGTGCCATCAGCACGACAGACCCGGCGCGTAGCAGGACCATCACCCTGGAAGTGTATTATCCGGCTGATGTCGCAGGTGATCTGGTTCCCTTCACGCAACAGCCCGTCACGGCACCGATCCTCGTTTTCGGTCATGGGTTCGTCATGTCGTGGGATGCCTACGCTAATTTGTGGCAGTCGTTGGTACCGCACGGTTATCTGATGGCATTCGTCACGACCGAGACCGGATTTTCACCTGACCATCTTGCCTTCGGGAAGGACCTTGCTTTCACGGTCGGGTATTTACAGTCGTTGGCTAACGACCCCTCGGATGTGTTTTATCAGCGACTTGATTCCGCCTCTGCCGTCATGGGCCATTCGATGGGAGGAGGCAGTGCCTTTCTTGCCGTAGGATTCAATCCGTCGATTCGTGCTATTGCTACGTTGGCAGCTGCTGAAACGAATCCATCGGCGATTGCTGCTGCATCCGCTATCTCCCTGCCTGCACTCGTGCTTGCCGGCGGAAACGATTGCGTCACTCCACCGCCTCAACACCAGATTCCGATGTACAACGCATTGACATCGGCTTGTAAAACCTACGTGTCAATAAACGGAGCAAGCCATTGCCAGATGGCCAACAGTAATTTCTACTGCAGTTTCGGAGAGAGCACCTGTACGCCTGCGCCTGCCATTTCCCGAACCGCACAGCACCAGATCATCGATACCTACCTCATACCATGGCTTGATTTCCAGTTACGTAACGATTGCCTTGCCGGAGCGGATTTCGATAACAGCGTGAACACCAATCCCGCTATCACCTATCAGCGCACGTGCCAATTGTGCACAGGAACGGGTAGCCAAGACCTATCAGCAGCGACCGACCTGCGCGTTTTTAATCAGTCGGAAAGTGGAGAACTTCGGTTTGAATGGGACAAGTCGCCATTCAAAGCAATCACGTTCACGGATATGGTGGGTAGAAAAGTGTTCTCTCTGCCACTTTCGATGGATCAGCATTCCCTTTCGGTCACTACCGCCGAATGGGCTGCAGGTATTTACCGTTTTGGAATGGAATTACCCGACGGCACATCGGTTTCCCGCAAGATCCTAGTACATAGTCGATAAGGCGTTTTTCAGAGAGGGGATACGGTAGGAATCGCTACATTCGTAGTGACTATATACGTTCCATGAAACGACTGCTCTTGTCGCTTGCCGGACTCCTGCTCCTGCTCGGTTCCGCCAATGCCCAGGTTACTTATCCTGTAAACGGTCCTTCCGACCCCCGCCACACCCTCTTCGCATTCACCCATTGTCGCATCCATGTGGATTACCGCACGGTGGTCGACTCTGCCACACTTCTTGTCCGTGACGGTATCATACAGGATGTCGGAAAAGAAATACAAGTCCCTGCAGATGCGGTCGTATATGATTTGGGAGGTAAAACGATCTATCCTTCCTTCATCGATCTTCATTCGGATTACGGTATGCCCGAGGTGAAAAGACCCGGATACGATGAAACGGCATCTCCACAGTTTTTATCCAATACAAAAGGAGCATACGATTGGAATCAGGCGGTTCGTCCGGAAGGGGATGCATTCAGGATTTTCAGTGCTGACAATAAGCGCTCGGAGGAACTCCGCAAATTGGGATTCGGTAGTGCGCTTTGTGTGAGTCGCGATGGCGTGGTGCGCGGTACGGCCGTATTTGCTTTGACAGGAAATGGAAAAGAGAACGATCTGATTGTCCGCGACCGCGCTGCAGCATGTTTCTCGTTTGACAAAGGAAGCTCTACGCAAGATTATCCTTCCTCTACCATGGGATCGATTGCGTTGTTGCGTCAGACCTTCTACGATGCACAGTGGTATAAGAGCGGTGGCGATAAGAAAGAATACAATATCTCGTTGGATGCATTCAATCGTTTGAACGGACTGCCATTCGTATTCGAAGCTGGCGACAAGCAGAACGAATTGCGCGTGGCCAACATCGGAAAAGAGTTCGATGTCGATTTCATCGTCAAGGGAAATGGTGATGAATACGAACGCATCAAAGAGATCAAGGAGTCAGGAATGCGATTCATCGTGCCGCTGAATTTTCCGGAAGCATTCGACCTGTCCGATCCGTATGATGCAGCCAATGTTTCCTTGCATGACTTGAAAGCATGGGAACTTGCACCTGGAAATGCAGCTACAATGGAGAGCGCCCGAATCGAATTCGCCTTCACCCTTTCTGGATTGAAGAACCGTGCTGATTTTTGGAAGAACATGCGAAAGGCCATCGACTATGGTTTGTCCGAGCAGCAGGCATTGAAATCGCTGACCTATGCTCCTGCAGTCTTTCTTGGTCAGCAGGATAAGATCGGCGCATTGCGCCGAGGCATGATTGCAAATTTCATCATCACTACCGGAAACGTTTTCCAGAAAGAAACGGTTATCCTCGAGAATTGGGTAAAAGGGGTTGCGTATCGTATGTACGATCCGCAGCAAAAAGATATCCGTGGCAACTATACCCTTTCAATCAAAGGACAAACGCCGCTGCGCGTTCGAATCGCCGGAGAGCCTTATTCTGCGGAGATGACCTTTACGGAAGATACTGCTTTCGTGAAGGCCACTGGATTCAGTCGTACGGGTCAGCTGATCGGATTTTCCATAGAGCGAAAGTCATCTACTCCGAAAGGACCTGTGCGTTGCAGTGGAACCATGGATGGAGCCGTTTGGAACGGCGCTGCGAATCTTTCAGATGGTGCGTGGACTTCCTGGACTATGACCTACGATTCGGCTATCACCACGCAAACAAAGAAAGACAGTTTGAAAGGTCTTGTCGTAGAGCGGGGGAAGGTCACCTTTCCGAATATGGCTTATGGCTGGGACCAACTGCCCA
>JBJTRB010000016.1:0-2168 GCA_046075925.1 Bacteroidota bacterium
TCCGACCCCAGCTAGCTATAAACGGTTCCGGACGGGGTAAGCGGAATCTTTTCTGCTGGACAAAAACTCCTGTCAGTACCAAGATCTGGCAAGGGAACATCCGTGGCACCCGGCATGACAAGCGTATCCGAAATCGGACAAGATTGATCGGCCGTCAGTTGAAATGAAATCAACCCGGGCTCGACATCGATGAGTGTGAATCCCGAATATAAAGGATCCGCCCACGTGATGCCCGGATTGGAAAGTCCTGAAGGGATAGGTTGAATTGTGACAGCACCTCCTGATGTACAGGAGGGTGGAACGATTTCGGCGTTGAAGGAAAGTAGATGAATCGTCATGACTGTGATCTCAGTACCCCTGCAGGAATGCTCTGCGGAAAGCGTGATCACATAATCCCCTTCGGACAAGAAAGTGTGGGAGATGGTAGGGGCTGAATTCGTTTCGGTGGTACCGTCGCCAAAATCCCATTGACGATTGGTCCGGCAATCCGGCTGATTATCTGTAAAGACTACGGTACGGGAGGATTGACAGACATATCCCATCGATGTGGCAACCGGAGCAACCTCCTGTATCCTGAACAAATCGATGGCCAACCCATCGTATGAATTGCAGGTTGTGCCTGACCCGAAAGTGAAACGGAAAGTGACGGATGGGAGTCCTGCAAGACTTCTCAGGCAATAAAAAGCCGTTACCCATCCCCCACTGCCATTACCGCCACGGCAAGATCCGGAAGAGGGCTGGATGGTACCTGACCACCCGGCTGTCGGAGAGGCAAGACCGGACAGATTGGTAATGGAAGCTATATCGTACCAATTGCCGGCTTCACATGCATCAGAGGAAGCTGATCCCAGCGTTTGCCATGTGACCCCGTTATCGATGGAATATTGAAGGTTACCTCCGTCGTATTGATATTCTGTTTCCCAGAAAATCAGGAAACGGATTTCCGGATTCACCAATGTGGTGAAATCAAAACAAGGACTTTGCAACCAAGAGCGCTGGCTTGGATTGTATTGAGAGGAAGTCAAACCACCGGAGATCCAACATGAAAGTCCATCGCCGGCGCTGTTGATAGTCGGTTTTGTCGGAGATCCCAGTGCCCAATCGCTGACAGTGCCTCCGGTCGTCCAGCCTGCCGGACCCGATTCAAAACTCTCCGCATAGGGAAATGAATTGATAGTGGTACTGCACGCAGGCTTGGCAACCCCGGGAAGCATGAAAAGCACCGAGATTGACGCAAGAAACCGAAGCGTATACCTGAAAGAAAACATCCCTTTGCGAATCAATTTCATTTAGTCGTTAAGCGATGATAGGATATCCCGTACTGGATGGAGTCCAACGTGCATTCAGGGCCGATCATCAGTTGTTGATCGGTCGGCCTTTGGGCGACTTGATGGAAAATGACAAGCCACGCTTTTCTGTGGCAGAAGGTGCTAACTCCATTTTCCATTGGACTTTACCGGTGACGGCATCGAATACTCCTCCGGAAAGTTCCTCCATTGACACTTTGATATCTCCGTTCTGACTCACAGGCAACTGGTCTTCGATCACCAAACGCACAGCTGCGCTTTTCATGTTTTTTGCTGAAATCTCAAACAGATAATCCCTGACAATGTTTCCTCCAACTGTTCTGGATTTACTGTATTCCATTTTCTTTTCCCGCGTAATGACAATACGTTTGTCGCGACCAAGCGAAAGATCCAAAGAGTCTTCGGTTGTAGTTGGATCGATGTAGGTGGTGCCGACATAGTTACCCTCGAAATAAACCGAAGCCTTCCCGGGCAATAAATCCAAGCTGTTCCAACCTCCAACCCGTGCGATCAAGAACGCGTCCTTATCCACTTTGGGAGCTGAATAATAGGTGAAGTCGGCATTCAACTGGTTTGTACTGATCTCGATGGCAACAGGCTGATTATCGGAAGCGATCGAATACGGAATAGCAATATCGAAATCGACTGTGGTTGCCTGATCGATAGCTGTCACGACTTCAGCAGACGACCTAAATCCATCCGCGGCTTCGGGCATGGCCATGACGGCAGGTGCCATCCTATCGTTCTGATAATCTTTGCGCGTCTGTATAGGCTGGATGTTCAAGAAATCAAGATACCAGGGATTGAGCACCGGCTTAGCTCCGGATAACGAAGGATTACCCGTTGAGAGGATCACGTGTG
>JBJTRB010000017.1:0-5697 GCA_046075925.1 Bacteroidota bacterium
ATCTCACGGAACTGACGACGTACTTCGTTTACCATATCCATGGCTGCTTTGCCGACTGAGTTCATAGCAAGAGCGGAGAAAACGACAGGAATCATTCCGCCGATGAAAAGTGCTGCAAGCACCTTGGCGTCGAAGATGTTGATACCCTTAATGCCCGTGAAGGTCACGTAGGCGGCAAAGAGCGCAAGTGCGGTCAAAGCGGCGGAAGCGATGGCGAAGCCTTTGCCGATGGCTGCTGTCGTATTACCGACAGAATCCAATACGTCGGTCTTTTCACGCACTTCAGCTGGCAGCTCGCTCATCTCGGCGACACCACCTGCATTATCTGCAATAGGTCCGAAGGCATCGATGGCCAACTGCATTGCAGTAGTGGCCATCATGGCTGAAGCGGCAATACCTACGCCGTAGAAACCGGCCAATGAGTAGGCGCCCCAGATGGCTCCTGCGAAGAGGATCACTGGAAGAGCGGTTGAAAGCATACCGGTGCCAAGACCGGCGATGATGTTGGTGGCTGCACCCGTAGCTGATTTTTGTACGATGGAAAGGACAGGACGTTTGCCCAGACCGGTGTAGAATTCGGTGATGAAAGAAATGGCGCCACCGACGAACATGCCGATCACCACAGCCCAGAACACATTCATCGACGTGGTGGTCATGTCACCGAACTCACCGCTGTTGAACACCTTCATGGTGATTTCGGCAGGCAGCATCTGTAGGATCAGGAAGTAAGATGCACCCAGCGCCAATAAGATGGAGAACCAGTTGCCTTTGTTGAGCGCACTCTGAACGGTGTCGGTGTTCGCCTGGGCGTTGTCGCCGACACGCACCAGGAATGACCCGATGATGGAGGCGATGATACCGATGCCGGCGATAGCCAGAGGAAGAACGATCGGACCGATACCACCGAAATCATCCGTGAATGAACCGTACTTCTCAACCATATCGCGGATGATGTAGTTGCCGAGTACCATGGAAGCAAGCACCGTAGCTACATAGGAACCGAACAAGTCAGCACCCATTCCAGCCACATCGCCCACGTTGTCGCCTACGTTATCAGCGATGGTTGCAGGGTTGCGCGGATCGTCTTCAGGAATTCCCGCTTCCACTTTTCCGACGAGGTCGGCACCAACGTCGGCGGCTTTGGTATAAATACCGCCACCCACACGGGCGAAGAGCGCAATGGATTCAGCACCGACCGAGAAACCGGCCAGCACTTCGAGTACGCGCGTCATGTCTTCCGTACCGTTACCGGATCCACCCATGAAATGGTTGTAGAACAAGATGAACAGCAGGCTAAGTCCAAGGACTGCCAGACCGGCAACGCCAAGTCCCATGACCAATCCTCCGGAGAAGGATACGTTCAATGCTTTGGATAACGACGTGCGGGCTGCCTGAGTGGTACGCACATTCGCCTTGGTCGCGATGCGCATACCGATGAATCCGGCCAATGCACTGAACACACAACCTGTGACGAAGGAGACGACGATCAGAATGTGCGAACTGGGAACCACTTGTGAAAGCAATCCGAGTGCAACACTTGCGATGATCATATAAATGGCCAGAATGCGGTATTCTGCGCGTAAGAACGCCATGGCACCCTCTGCGATAGCAGTCGCAATGCCTTGCATCTTGCTGTCGCCGGCATCCTGTTTGGACACCCAACTGGCCTTGATGAACATATAGATGAGTCCTACCAGACCCAATACCGGAACTACATAAAGGAAATTATTCATTTTCAAGCTTTTTTTTGAAGGGTTGCAAAGGTAGGCCTACTACGGGAAAATGCAAATAGGGTTCGCACGGACTTCCTGATCCTACAAACGACCCGATTCACCTTCAAAATGGAATCAATTAAATCAAGTTTACTGAGCCTGTGCCACGTAAGCCAATAAGCGTACCTTTGCGGCCGATTTTAGAAAGAATGGAAATTCGCAACATCGCCATCATCGCCCACGTCGACCATGGCAAGACTACGCTGGTTGACAAGATGTTACACCAGGCCAAATTGTTCAGGGACAACCAGGAATTCGGTGAGTTGATCCTCGATAACAACGATTTGGAACGTGAAAGGGGCATTACGATTGTTGCCAAGAACGTCTCAATACGTTATAAAGACATAAAAATCAATATTATAGATACGCCTGGTCACGCCGACTTCGGCGGAGAGGTGGAGCGCGTTCTTTCCATGGCCGATGGCGTACTGCTATTGGTTGATGCCTTTGAAGGTCCGATGCCTCAAACGCGCTTCGTTACCCAGAAAGCGTTGGAGCGAGGACTTCGTCCCATCGTGGTCATCAACAAGGTTGATAAGGAGAACTGCAGGCCTGACGAGGTGCACGACCAGGTTTTCGAATTGTTCTTCAATTTGAATGCAACCGAGGACCAGCTGAATTTCCCTACTCTTTACGGCTCCTCGAAACAGGGTTGGATGAGTACCGATTACAAAAAGCAGACGGAGGATATCACCGCGCTGCTCGATGCCATCATTTCTCATATTCCTCCTTCTCCGAAACACCAGGGAACCCCTCAAATGCTGATCACTTCGTTGGATTATTCCAGCTATGTCGGTCGTATTGCCATCGGCCGGATCTTCCGAGGTTCACTCAAGGAAGGATCACCGATTTCGTTGGTCAAACGCAATGGAGCTATACTCAAGTCACGCATCAAAGAGATTCACAGTTTTGAAGGGTTGGGTAGAAGCCGAAAAGAGGCTGTCGATGCAGGTGATATTTGTGCTGTCGTCGGATTGGATAGTTTCGATATCGGAGATACGATTGCTGATTTTGAAAACCCGGAGGCGTTGCCGACCATCGCTGTCGATGAGCCGACCATGAGCATGTTGTTCACCATCAACAACTCGCCGTTCTTCGGACGTGAAGGGAAATTCGTCACCTCGCGTCACGTTCGCGACCGCTTGATAAAGGAAACGGAAAAAAACCTGGCCCTGCGCGTAGAAGAAACCGAATCGCCGGATACACACATCGTTTTCGGTCGTGGAGTTCTCCACTTGTCCATTCTTATCGAAACAATGCGCCGTGAAGGCTATGAATTACAGGTCGGTCAGCCACAGGTAATCATCCGTCATGTCGATGGCATCCGCCACGAGCCGATTGAAGCTTTGACGGTCAACGTGCCCGAGAATTTCACCGGTGCCGTCATCGACCAGGTCACTCAACGCAAGGGTGAGCTGCTCGTGATGGAACCCAAAGGAGACATCATTCACCTTGAATTCAACATCCCCGCTCGCGGAGTGATCGGACTACGTAACAATCTGCTTACTGCTACGCAGGGTGAAGCCATCATCGCTCATCGTTTCAAAGGATTTGAACCTTGGAAGGGAGATATCCCGGCCAGGATCAACGGCGTATTGATTTCCATGGACAAGGGAAAATCCACCGCCTATTCCATCGACAATCTTCAGGACCGCGGACGCTTTTTCATCGATCCGGGTGAGGAAGTGTATGCCGGACAGGTCATTGGAGAAAATATCCGCCCTGGCGACATGATTGTCAATGTGACCAGAGCCAAGAAACTCACCAATATGAGGGCCTCCGGTAGCGATGAGAACGTTCGAATTACGCCGAAAATCAACTTTTCGCTCGAAGAGGCGATGGAATACATCGAAAAGGATGAATACCTGGAAGTAACCCCCAAGGCCATCCGGATGCGCAAGATCATCCTCGACGAAAATGAGCGTAAAAAGGCCTCAAAAATTTGATATTGATCGTGATTACACATTGTAAAATCCAGTAATATTGCGCCCTGAAGCCCCAATCAGGACTTAAGCTCTTTAATCACAACCAGAGACATGAACCAGAAACTTAAAGTATTGATGTTCACCATGCTTGGCCTTTCCATCGTTGGCTGCAACGGACTTGGAAAAATGACCAAGAATTTCAGTACGGTAAAACACGAGGTCGCCCCCAATCCGTTGGAAATGCATGGCGACTCTGTTGCCATTTCCATCAAGGGCACCTACCCGCCTAAATATTTCGCGAAGAAGGTGGATGCTACAGCCACACCTTACATCAAGACTTCCGGTTCGGAGCACAACTTCAAATCAGTAACCACCGTTGGTGAGAAGTCTGTTACCAATGGCACCAAGATCAACTGTAAAGCAGGTGGTTCATTCACCTACTCTGACAAGATCGCTTACACCGACGATATGCGTGCAGGTGACGTCATGGTCAAAGTCACGGGTATGAAAGGCAAAAAATCAAAAGAGTTGGGTAACGTAAAAATCGCTGACGGTACCATCGTTACGCCTTTGCTTGTTCAACATGACGAGAAAACCATCTCTGGAAAAGATAATTATGTCCGCATCGTTCCTGCCAATTTCGAAGGAACGATGTATTTCCTCATCAACACCGCTAACGTCAACCCTAATTTCAAAAACAAGGATTGCGGCTTCAACAACAAGACCGAGTTCGCCATGATCGACAGCGCTTACAAGGCATTGAGTCTTGCGCCTTATGTCATTAAGGGTGTTTCTGTCATGGGTTATGCTTCACCGGACGGTACCGAGCGCATCAACGCCGATCTCGCTTCTGATCGTGGTGCCAACTCTGTGAAGTGGTTCTCCCAAATGCTCAAGAAGAACAAAATCAAGATCTCTCCTGATTCTTCATTCTTCGCTGTCAGCACCACCAATGAAGATTGGGCCGGTTTCCAGCGACTCATGCAGTCTTCCGCAATGTCTCAGAAGGACATGATTCTCCGTATCGTTGCTTCCAACTCTGATCCAGAAGCACGCGAGATGGAAATCAAGAAGATGGGACAGGCTTATACGGAGATCGCTGAAGGCGTTCTTCCAAAACTTCGCCGCTCAGCAGTGACGATCAATGCCGATAAAGTTGGTCGCTCTGACGAGGAGATCCTTGCTACCGCTAAATCATCTCCTGATTCGCTCAGCCTGGAAGAAATCGTTCGTGCCGGATCCCTTACCCAGGACCTCACCGAACAGATCACGATCTACCGTGCAGCTGAACGCATTTATCCACAAGATTGGCGCTGCTCTAACAACCTCGGTTCCGCACTATTCCAGAGCGGTGATATCGACGGTGCTATGACGTCCTTCAGCAAAGCCGATCAGCTCAGCGCCAATAATCCTATCGTAAAGAACAACATCGGAGCCTGCCAAAGCCGTAAAGGCGATCGCAAAGCAGCAGCTGCCAGCTACGCCTCAGCAGCTGGTGCCGGTCCTGAAGTGAAAAGCAACATGGCTATCCTGGATATCCGCAACGGCAATTACTCCTCAGCCGTTTCCAATCTCTCTGGTAACGGCACCTTCAACGAATCGCTTGCCAAACTGTTGTCTGGCGACAAGGACGGTGCTATGAGTGTCATCTCTTCTTCTAAAGACGGCGCATCAGCAATGGGTGAATACCTAAAGGCAGTCATCTGCGCACGCAAAGGTGACGCTTCCGGTGTCATCAAGAATCTTACGGCCTCCATCGCGAAGGATGCCAATATGAAGTCGAAAGCTGCTTCTGACCGTGAGTTCGTCAAGTGGTTCAGCGATGCCAATTTCCAATCGGTAGTTAAATAATACCGAAGACGATAAAGCATGAAAAACCCGGCCTTGGCCGGGTTTTTTGTTTAAGATGAGTTTCTTTAGGAAGTGTACGATTTGAAAACCAGAGATCGGAGACGACCGATCGTTTTCACGTCATCCAGCCTTGAGCAGTTACTTTCTAC
>JBJTRB010000018.1:0-4610 GCA_046075925.1 Bacteroidota bacterium
TGGAGAAAAGACAGGCTAACAGGCTGGGCGAACATCACACCTTTTTCTTTGGACACAGTCGCATTCGAACGGCTGGTGATGGGCATCAACCCTTCTAATGAAAATGAAATCTATTTTCATTAGAAGGGTTGATGCCCATCACCAGCCGTTCGAATGCGACTGTGTCCAAAGAAAAAGGTGTGATGTTCGCCCAGCCTGTTAGCCTGTCTTTTCTCCAAAGGCCTCCAGAAGGTCCGTCGTTGCTCAAGGTTGCATACACGACACCTTGCGAATTGATGGCCAACTCGGTGAAGTAGGAAGAAGTGCCTGAAGTGGTTCCCAGGTCTACACTCCAGGATGTTCCACCGTTCGGACTGCGCATGATGGCGCCATAGGTAGCGGCATAAATCACCGTCTGTGTCGTGTCAGCGGGATCCACGGCGACACGCCACTGCAGGTCCCATACGCTGTCGAACGTATGCGGAGTGCCCGTTGAAGTGCTATTGATCACACTCCAGGTAATGCCGCCGTTTGTAGAACGATAGATACCGTTGCCGAGATAATAAGCACCCGATCCGCCTGCCGATGCTCCATATCCTTCACCGGTGGTGTAATACCATTCGTTCGTGTGACCAGTACGCTTGTCTTGGAACAAATCGGTGACAGCAGGATTCTGATTGCGGGGCGAAACACGGACCCAGGAGGTACCGCCATCGGTCGATCGCCAGACACCACCGTTAACCGAACCAGCCAGGATGATGTTCTCGTCGTTCACATCCAACGCGATTGCACGCGAACGGCCACCGAAATTCCACGGTCCGCGTGCGTCGATCGGTGAAATACTGCGTGACACGGTGTTGGAAGATGAAAGTCTGGGCAACTGCGTTGCGAATTCAAGTTCTTCCTGACGAATTCCGCGCGGGATCCTTCCGGTAGCCGGATCCATCAATCGCTCTTGCTCCCACCGAAGACGCAATTCCGCATCGTCTTCCTGCGGCATAGGGATCCTGGTGTTTTGAGCAAAAACGTTTGTGACAATCAGCAGAGGGAGTAAGAGTCGTATCATGACTGAAATATAGGAAAGTTCCCCTCTTATAGTTATCCATGAAAAAAGCCGGCATCCACACAGGAAGCCGGCTCCGAATAGCATGATTACTTTATCGGCTGACGCGTTGCACCGAACGGCGGTCGCCTGATTTCACCTCGACAGTATAAACGCCTTTCGACCAACTCTCTGTGGGGATACGCAGCTCCGTTCCGCTTATCTCCTTTTCGAGAACGATACGGCCTGTCATGTCCATTATGACCACACTGGCTGAGGCTAAGGATGGAATTCGAACAACCAGGAAGTCATTCACCGGGTTCGGGAACACTTTCACCCCTTCCAGTTGTTGACTTTCCTTGATGCCGACCATGACCATGTTGCAAGCGGAGGTATCAGAGCAGATGCCATTACTGACAATCACAGCATAATCGCTGCTTACCGTGGGTGTGAAACTCTGAGCAGTTGCGCCTTGAACAGGTTGATTACCGTTCTGACAATCGATCCACTGATAATTCAAACCAGGAGCAAGCGCCGTCAAGGTCTCGTCAACTGCGATCACGGTGGTGTTGAGTGTGCCATCCACCAACGTCAACCGTACGGTAGAGTCACAACCCTGTGCCGTTTGGAATGTTTCCGTGTACACACCCGGGGCCGTCAAAACCTGAGAGCCGAAAGTATACGATCCACCGGAACAATACGTGTCGTTGAAATCGGTGACAGTAGCTACTCCCGTAACGAAATTGGAAGTGGTACCGGTCAAGGCGAAGTTGAGCATATTACCATCGATTCCACCGGTTTGATCATAGAGGATGTTCTGTCCTGTGTTGACGCCACCAGCCGTTCCCTGGTTGCATTTGTAATAGTTCAGCAATCCGGGAGTACCGTTCGGAACACCGAAGCGCATGTAGCAATTGATTTCCTGAGGGGACAGTGCGCGGTTCCAAAGAGAGACTTCATCAATCATTCCCTTCAAATAAAAATTCGAGGTTTGATAAATCATACCGCCGATGTAAAGATCTTCTACAGCATTCAGTATGTTCCCGTTTGCAACTATCGTGTTCAACTGAACACCGTTTTTGAACAGGGTCAATTCCGAGCCGTTGTAACGCAGTGCATAATGTTGCCAAGCGCCGATTTGCAAGGTGTTATCGACGATATCGAAATTGGTACCGGAAGAGTTACGGAAACGGGCTTCCACCGCAGTGGTTCCGAAATGAACCAGATAGAAATCCGCATCCGTATTATTTCGGATGCCGGCAAAGCCATCATAGTCGAGCGGGGAGACCGTGATGTTGGTGTTCATCGGTTTTACCCAACACATCAGGGTGATCTGATTGCCACCGGCAACACCGGCTGATGCTCCGGGCACCACCACATGGTCGTCGATGTTGTCCATAGCGACTGCATTTTCAGATTGTGCCCAAACGCTAATCGGAAAACAGGCGCTTGCAACTAACAGGAAGGCGAGTAATTGTCTTTTCATGGATGTGTATTGATTGATCTTTCCAAATGTAAAAAACAAATCGGGCAGAGAAACACCCCTGCCCGATCGATTTATTATTTAACTGAAATCGGTTACTCGATCACCAACTTGCCAGTACGGAGGGGTTCTCCCTGCTGGGAAAGCATCGTGAAAAAGAACACACCAGAGCCGATACTGCGCAAATCCAGTGATTGTTGGTGAGAAATATCAAACCGCTCGAGAATCAATCTGCCAGTGGCGTCCGTGACACGCAAGGACATCTTCTCCCCTTCTGCACCGTAAACCTTGACAAAGCCCTTCGATGGATTGGGCACCAGGTTCACATACGGTCCGACAATCACATTGGAGATACCCGTGGGTGCGGTGACGGTAATGGTCTGATACAAGGTGTCCGAGAAACAGCCCTCGTCCGACAAGGCAACCAGCATCACGGTATACGTGCCAGGCTGTGCATAATAGTGCAGGGTATCGAAGTAAGAGTATCCTGCTGTACCGTCGCCGAAATCGATATATGAAATAAGGTAGTTGGTACTGCGGTTGTCGAAGAATACCGATGTGCCTGTGTCAGGAATCATCAACAGTCCGGCTGTCGGCTGACCAATGACGCGGATGGTCACAGGCGTATTCGTCGTGCGTGCCGGTGTACCATTATCAGTTCCTGAGAAGGTGATGGTATGGAATCCGAGGTTGTTGTTGGTGGCCACGACAGAGACTTCTGCAGATGCCACGGCACCAGAAACCTGACTGATGATGGTCGCATCCTGTAGATTTCCAAGTGCCACCGATGGCGTGGTCTGCTGATTGCTTTCAGGAGCAAGGAACTGGACACCGACGGTTGTGCTGTCGCCAACACACATCACGATGGTGTCACAGGCAGACAGGGAACTGACAACCGGGGAGATATTGAAATTGCTTACGCAGGTGTTGAAGATGAAGGATTGGTTATCAAGAAAATCGATTCCATCATACGCTCCGGAAGGACCATCGTATGCCGAACCAGCTTGATCGAAACGACCCATTTGGATGTAGTTGACTCCATTGCCCTGGTTGACGCCGACGGTTGCTGGTGTTCCTCCGAATCCACCCACGCCTTGTGAAGCAGAGCCGGTGGTCCAAGCCATGTCTTTATAGCAGAAACTGACATTGTATCCCGCAGGCAGCAAAGGATCAAGTCCATCTGTGATAATGAGCTGGAAACTGTTGAGCTTATCTTCCTGAGAATTGAAATAACCGACTGAATCCCACTGAACGATAAGATGCGAATTGGTTTGTTCGTACCATACTAGTCCACTGCCCGGAGCACGAGTATCCACATCGGCCCAGAAGGGGGCTACCATGACAAAATTGGTATTGGGAAACGAGTCAGAACTATACGTCGCGTAAGAAGTGCCGAAGGAAATGTTTCCATTATTGTTAATGAACAGTTTACGTAGGTATTGTCCATAAAAACAGAAGGGCGATACAAGCGTAATGGTATCCGTCGATCCGTCATCGTTCCTGTAATCGGGAGCGGTTCCATTGGTGAAGGCCGCCACCTGCCATGCGCGGTCACGCTGTGCCCAGCAATTGCAGGAAGTGATCACTTGCGATCTCGATCCATCGGCACTGATGCGCAATGAAGTGACTGCTCCGGGATTTACGGGAGCAAGGGATGCAGGATCCTTCCCTGGGAAAGCCGGATAATAATCGACAGGAGAGACGGATCCCTGTGCAAAGACCAAAACGGTCAGGCACTGTGCAAACAAGAATGAAATAGTGATGCGTAACGTTTGTTTCATCGTGGTGGTGGTTAATGATGATTGATGATGGTCAAATTTAGAGAAATTTCCTGCGGAATGCAGCCGACAGGATCTTCGTTTCAACAGGATTCATGAACCGATGAAAGCGAAATTATCCCGATTAAGGCCATTATGGCGATATTTGACCGCATGGAGGATTTGCCGGTACTGGCCATCGTAGACCGATTACGCAGCACGCTCGAGCAGCATCCGGTAGTCGTTCTACAGGCCCCACCAGGAGCCGGAAAAAGCACGGTCTTGCCGTTGAAGTTGATGGACGAGAAATGGCTGAACGGTAAAAAGATCGTCATGCTTGAACCGCGAA
>JBJTRB010000019.1:0-3596 GCA_046075925.1 Bacteroidota bacterium
CTCTGAAGCCAATCCGGACAACTTGCCAAGAAGCGTAACCGTATTGAATCGGCAGGACATTGAAGCACTTCCATATTTATCTCTGGGAAACCTATTGGAAGAGCAAGCCGGTTTGTATCTCATCGGGACTGGTCAGGCGCCGGGTAGTAATCAGACCATCTTTCTAAGAGGCGGAAACACCAACCAGACTGCCATTTTCGTGGACGGCGTTCGCATCCAGGACGTAAGTACTGTCAATGGTGTCGCTGATCTCACTGAGCTTCCACTGGAATCAGTGGATCGGGTGGAGATTCTACGTGGAGCGCAAGGAACACTTTACGGATCGCCGGCAGCTGCAGGGGTCATCCTCATCACTACGAACAGAGATGCAGTACATCACCTGACTGGTACCGCCGGACTTCGTTCGGGAGCATATGCAGATGGAGGACTTATCGGAGGATTGAGCGCTTCCCTGCAAGGTGGCACTCGCTCTGGCTTTTATTTCAGAGGAGATGCTTCCGTTTTCGGTTCCAAAGGTTTCAACGCTACGGTGGATACAGCCGGCGTCGGGGGTGATGACGACAATTTCACCAAGTCGACTTACCGCTTTTATTCCGGTTACAAGGATGTGGACGATGAAGTCGATTTATCTTTTCGGAGTACAACCATGGCTACGGATATCGATAGACAGGCATTTACGGATGACGATAATTATACATTGGATTTCAAACGCAATCAGTTCGGATTGCATTATGGTCGGAAGTTTTCAGACCGTTTCAAGATGGGATTTTCTGCCGGGGCGACGAACACGAACCGAAAGGCGATCAACGACTCTTCCTTGACTGCAGACGGCACATACGATCGCAATTACACATCGGAGACGTACAAAGGCGAACAGCTATCGGCTGAATTGCTTGCCACTTATTCATCTGACCGATTCACCCTTGTTTCAGGAGCCGGATTGTTGCAGGAAAGAATGAGTCAGGACAACTTCTACTATAGCGCTGCGTTTGCCCCCTTCATTTACGAGGCCAGATACAACCTGGATACTGTCAATCCCTTGGCGAGGACCACTTCTTGGTTCATGCATGCTTCCATGAATGGGAGTGTCCTTTCGAATAGTTTATCCAGGTTACAATTTCTCGGCGGATCAAGGATTCAGCATCATTCCTTGTGTGGAACGAATGCTTCATTTGACCTGAGCTCTTCATTTCAATTGGATGACCACATGAGCATCTATTTGTCCTACTCTACCGGCTTTACGACTCCATCGCTCTACCAATTGTATGCTCCTGACCTGTACATACCCTGGGACGGATCCACCCCATCTTCGGTTACGTTGGGTTATCAGGGTCTGAAGACTGAAAATGTCAACAGTTGGGAAGTCGGGATAAGGGAGAACATTGCAGGTGAATGGGAATGGCGTGTTTCAATTTTCAGGAATGTCACGCACCAGTTGATCGATTACGTCTACTTATGGAACGGTGAGGTCTCTGAAACCGAATTGATGGGCGATCCGAATCGGGATGACTATCGGGGAGCAACGTATGCCAACATCGGTAATCAGACTTCTTACGGCATGGAGTTCGATTTCATGCGTCGTTTCGGAAGCAGATGGAAAGCGGAATTATCCGGTTGCCTAGTGGATGGTTATCTTGATTACGATGGACAAGATGAGTCAACGGGAAGGTTAGCAGGCCTGCACGTGCAACTGCTGAGCAACGGCGCGTTCCTGGATGCTCCGAAGCGTATTGATGCGTTGGTCAGACGTCCCGGGAATATGCGAGCGGCCTTGCACTTCCTTGCCGGTAAAAACATCACCATTCGTTGGCAGACGCGTTATACTGGTGGTCGTAGTGACATCTATTACGATGATTCCATTCGGCCGATGGGAGCTTTGGGTAGTGTTCCGTTGAAAGGCTATTCATTAACCGATCTATCTGCGGTATGGACCCCTTCGCCGAGATTCAAATTTCAGTTTGAAATAGATAACCTGTTCAATACCGCTTACCAGGAAATTCAGGGCTTCGCATCCCGAAAACGGGGAGTCCTGATCGGATTGAACGTCCATTTCTGAACCGATTAATACCCTATTTTTGCCTAACCACCCTACTATGAACAAGAACAACCTACCAGTTTTACTCGCCATCGGCATGGTGTTTTTAGCTGCCGTCAGCAGGATGCTTCCTCATCCTCCCAATTTCACGGCCATCGGGGCTATGGCCTTATTCAGCGGCATCCGACTTGCCGACAAGAGGCTGGCTTTCTTAGTTCCGCTTCTAGCCTTGTTCCTTTCCGATCTTGCACTGGGTTTCACCCCTGCCGTACTGCCTGTTTACATCTGTGTTTTGTTCACTTCCTATCTCGGCGTGCGTTTGGGCGGAAATGACCGGATCCTGCCAGTCGGGCTTTCGATGATCTCCGGTTCTGTGGTCTTTTTCCTGTTCACTAATCTTCCGGTATTCTACCCCGGCCTCTACACCAACGACTTCAGTGGGTTGATGCAGAGCTATGCTGCAGCATTGCCCTTCTTCAGGAATCAATTGGTTGCAGATCTGCTCTACAGCATCACTTTGTTTTCAATATTTAGAATTTTGAATAACAAAGTATTAAAGCCAATCAGCTAAACTGATAATTTATCTAAAAAGAGAAACCCAGCCTTACGGGGCTGGGTTTGCTTTTTTCAACCTTACGGGGTTGACGGGACCGTCAATCTTACGGGATTGACATTTTCTTTGACCTCACTGACCTGTGCTCCTTTTGATCGAAACACAGATAGTTGAACGGGGCTTTATTAGATAGGATAGGCTGTTTTCAGGGCTCTCCTTACAGATTCACTGATTTAATAAACCCTCACCTATCCGGTTCTTTTTCAATTGATTTGAAAAATGGATGGACTAAAAAATCGGTAGAGGTCATAAAAAAGGCCCGAAAAAGTCTACTTCCCGGGCCAAAACTTTCCAAACCGGTATGGATCAATCCTGCAGCAAGGTCTTTTCAGCAGCCTCGAGGATGTCAAATGCGCCTTTTCGGGAGGTCGATTCAGCGTAAGTTCTCAATACCGGTTCCGTACCGGAAGCCCGGATGAGCAGCCACTGAGTTTTAGCATCATCGAAATAGTACTTGTACCCGTCTACGTCTTCTACTGAATGGACATTGTATTGGCCGAATGATTTATAAAATCCGTTGGCGGTCCGCTGCACGATTCGTTGTTTGACGGGCTCGGTCAGGTGCAAGTCGCTACGCTCGTAGGAAAAGGCACCGACGATGTCATAAATCTCCTGGATCAACTCCGGCAGTTTCTTGCCGCTCTTAGCCATGAATTCCCAAATGACCAGCCCCATCCAGATTCCGTCGCGTTCGGGGATGTGACCCTTGATAGCTATTCCACCGCTCTCCTCTCCACCCAGCAATACGTCCTCTTTAAGCATGATCTCACAGATGTACTTGAATCCGATTTTCACGGTATCCAGCTTGAGCCCGTAGTGCTTGCAGAGTTTCTCGACTTTCGGCGTGGTGCTGAAGGCCGTACAGACCTTGCCGGTCATACCCTTGTACTTATGCAGGTAATGGATCAACAACAGGATGATATGGTGGGAATCGACGAAGTTGCCTGC
>JBJTRB010000020.1:0-4885 GCA_046075925.1 Bacteroidota bacterium
TCCGCATGGACGTCGCTTGCAATGACGCCGAACTGTCCGCGAGGCGCGTCGTAGTTGAGGTAGGGCGTCTGACCCGAGCCGACATACTCCTCGAGGCCGAAGTACATCGAGACGCCACCAGCGCCCTGCGTGTGCGAGCGATTCGTCCCGGTGCCGTCCGTGACGGTGACATCCGTCGACGTTCGTCGTGAGCCATCCGGCGCTGCGGCGACACCGTGCCCGATGTCATTGCCCCGAGCTGTGGTCGGGTGCCAGAGGTTGAAGTCCAGCGGGCTGAAGGCGATACCGGTCAGGCCGGTCGCCAGCTGCGGCGAAAAGAATCCGCCCCATTCGGGGACATCCACCAGCGCGTCGGTCGTGGGATCGATCACGCAGAGGAGGCCGTTGTTGGTCAGGGCGAACAGCGTGCCGGCGAAACGGCCACCTTGCAGGTTCAGCGGGGCGGAGGCGAGGCCTTCGAACCCGGCGGCCCCGATCGCCGTCAGCTCGGTCGCGAAGGTGCGCCGGTCGGCGACGGTCGCGTCGATCGGTGCGATGTCGTCGGGATCAGCCTTGTCGCCCGGCGTGATCGTGATGAACCGTCCGTCCCGGGTGACGGCGAGGATCTCCGCCCCGACTTCGTCGACGAACTGCATGCCTGTGACGATCGCTCCCGCGATCGTGCCGCGGAAGCCGAGCGTTTTGCTGGTGTCGTATTTCTGGTTGGCGGTCGCGGATGCGTTGGCCGTGGCACTGCCACCGTCGGCGGCGCGGTAGAGCTTGCTCACGGCGCCGTCGGTGACGGCGAACCACAGCTCCCCGAACGTGCCGGTGGCGGTCCGCCGGAAGGCAAGCGCGGTCACGTCGTCGCTGGCGGTCTCGAAGTTGAGCGGATCGGTGCTGTCCGGATCGGGAATGCCGTCGTCGCCTTGCGAAAGCGTCGCGCCGCTGCCGGAATCAAGCTCCAGCAGTCGGCCCGCCGTGGCGGCGCTGCCCGTCACGCCCGCGTAGGCATAGAGTTTCCCGTCCCGGCGCATGTCGAGATCACCGATCGGCGTTCCCGCGATGCCGGTGCGCACGGAGGTCTCGAGGGCACCGGTGACGGCGTCATACGTGAACAGCCCCGTGGCCGACGAGGCGAACAGGGTGACGTCGCCGAGGATGCTTGAATCCGAAGTGCTCTTGGAAGTCATGCGAAACGTGAAAACAGTCGTTGCAACCGGCGGAGGCTTTGCGATGGTCGATGGCAGAATGGAGCAAATGAAATCAGTAGGGAAAGTGGTGTTCCTGGATGTGCCCATCAATCAATTGGTGCAAAGACTGGAGAAAGAGACGTCTAAACGTCCGCTACTGTCGGGGTTTTCTGGAGATCAATTGGTCGAACGCATACAAAGCTTGCTCGACGCAAGGATGGAGATCTATCTACAGGCCGATGTGGTTGTAAAAGGGGAAGAGGATGCCGTAGAAAAGGTCCTGGGAGTTCTGGAGAAAACAGCGTAGCGATAATGCCTACTCCAAGTAAGCAGTGATGCCTTCGGGTCCCGCTTCGACTGTGATGTGCTCACGCAGTGTCGTGGCCAATGATAGGCCGGAGTAATCGGCAGCAATCGGAAAACGGCGGTGATTGCGATCCACCAGCACAACAGTCCTGATTTTCTTGACGTCGACGGATAAGAAGGGGCGAAGGGCGTAAAAAAGGGTCTTTCCTGAGTTGAGTACATCGTCCACCAGTACGATACAGCCGCCTGCCAGCTTCGAGATGTCTTCCGATAATTCAAGGTTGCCGGCCACTTGAGCGTGCTTGTCTATGCGCACCGTGCAATGCAGAATGTCTTTGCCTGATATTTTTTTCAACGCAGCTGCAATCTCCGTTGCAACGTGATTGCCAGATTGAAGAATACCTACAATGATGATTGATTTTTCCTCTGAATGGTCTTCGTACAGCTGCCAGGCAAGTCGCTGGATCCGCTGGCGGACCTGATGCGGTGTCAAGAGGATTGTTCGGGGCATCAGTGAATGATCAGTTCGCAATCCGACCGCTGTCGAAATAACGCTTGGTGTAGTAGGGTTCGTCCAGGTCGGAAATCATCACACCATGCTGTACGCTGGCGTGTGCGAATTTGTTGTTGCCAAGATATACGCCGACATGGCTGATTTTATTCTGTTTTATCTTGAAGAAAACCAGATCGCCCTCGCGCAGTTCGTCCCGGTCGACCGACTTGACGTTCTTATAGATGTCACGCGAGCCGCCCTCCAAGCTGATGCCATACACATCCTGGTACAGACGGGTTACAAAACCAGAGCAATCAATGCCATCTTGATTTTCACCTGAATAATGGTAGGGTGTACCCAGCCATTTGCCGACGGTTTCATACAACCTTGGATTCACTACATAGTCGATCGTGTAGCCAAGCTGGTTGGAATAGACAAAACACCACTCCAATTGTTGCTGTTCCGGATCTACGAAATCGGTTTCATAAACAGGCACTGCTTTCGGTTCAGGTTCCGCAGCATAAGCTTTTGATAAAGCGCATGCTATGAACAGGAGCGTAAGTGTTTTCTTTGTAGCCATTACTCGTCCAAGTTATGACCTACGTTGAAGCAAGACAACATTTTCTACATGCATCGTATGAGGAAACATGTCGACCGGTCTGACTTTCCCAATTTGGTACTCGTTGTCCAGCATTTGTAAGTCTCTTGCTTGCGTTGTAGGATTACAAGAAACGTAAACGATCCTGTCGGGTTTCAATTCTGTAAGTTTCAAGACCACATCGGGGTGCATGCCGGAACGGGGTGGATCAGTGACAATGACATCCGGACGTCCATATTTTTGGGTGAAATCAGCATTCAAGGTGGCTTTCAGATCGCCCGCCTCGAATGCCGCATTGGGAATGCCATTTCTAATCGCATTTTGCCTGGCGTCCAGGATCGCATCCTCGATGTAATCGATTCCGGCTACATGGCGTGCCGATCGAGCCAGGAAAAGCGCAATGGTGCCTGTCCCCGTGTATAAGTCGTAGACATTCTCGTTGCCAGTCAGTCCCGCGAATTCTCTGGCTGTCCGATAAAGTGTAAGTGCTTGGTCCGAGTTGGTTTGATAAAAGGATTTGGCGCTGACTTTGAAACGTAGTCCCTCCATTTCTTCGAAAATGTGGTCTCGGCCGTGATGCAACACCACTTCCTGGTCGAAGATGGTGTCGTTTCGCTTGCCGTTGATCACATATTGAATGGAGGTGAGTTCAGGGAATCGGTCGCGCAGTGCGTCGAGTAATGCTTCGCGAGCCTCGCGGTTTTCTTGTTTGAAAACAAGTATCACCATCCACTCCCCGGTAGAAGTCGAGCGGATGATCAGGTTGCGGAGGAATCCCTCCTGAGAAACCGTGTCGAAGTAGGCAAGTCCGTTTTTCTTGGCGTGCTCCTTCACGATGGTCCGGATTTGGTTGCTGATACCTCCTTGTAAGTGACACTCCTGCACATCAAGCACTTTGTCGAATCGCCCGGGAATATGGAACCCGATGGCAGGTTCATCGAATTTTTCTCCGGAGGCGATTTCTTCACGCGTGAGCCAGCGTTTTGATGAAAAGGCGAAGTCAAGCCGATTACGGTAGCCATAGATTTTTGCCGAACCGGCAATCGGTTCCACTTCGGGGAAGGAGACCTTGCCGATCCGTTCAAGAGCATCAATAACGGACTGTCTCTTCACCTTCAGCTGAGTGTCGTATACGATGTGTTGCATCCTGCAACCACCACAGGTCCCGAAATGGTCGCACGTTGGCGTAGTACGTTGGTCGGACGGAACGTTGATGCCTGTGATCACCGCTTCTGCATATTTCTTTTTCACGTTCCTGATTTGCAGGTCAACGATATCGCCCGGTACGGCGCCCTCCACGAATACGACGAACCCATCCATGCGCAAGATGCCTTGCCCCTCGGTAGTCAACTCTTCAACGCGCAACGCGCTAAATTGGTCGCCTCTTTTGATCGGAATCTTCATGCATCAAAAATACGCTCAATTGTCGACCGTATTCGGACTGCCACGATTGGCTGTCGACAATTGCATCTTGAAAGATTGCTGAGCCTGCATTCGGCCTTGGCCTTCAGTTGCCATCCGGTATGCTTATCTTTGTGGAATGGATACGATTCGCCCGGATGGCATGCCGGACCTTACCGGTTCGATGGACTTCAACTCCTGGACTGCCAGGTTCATAGCGCGTGAAGAACGATTCGGTGCGCATAATTATCATCCGATACCCGTCGTGCTCGAGCGCGGTGAAGGGGTTCATGTGTGGGACGTGGAAGGCAAGCGTTACTATGATTTTCTTTCGGCTTACTCCGCGCTGAATCAAGGTCACAATCATCCCCGCATTGTGGATGCCATGGTCGATCAGGTGAAGAAGCTGTCACTCACATCCAGGGCCTTTTATAACAATCTACTGGGTGAATACGAGGAGTACGTCACCCGTCTTTTCGGTTACGACAAGGTACTGCCCATGAACACCGGTGCGGAAGGCACTGAAACAGCCATAAAGCTATGCAGGCGATGGGCGTATGAAGTCAAAGGGGTGCCGAAGGATCAGGCCAAAGTCATCGTCTGTGAAGGCAACTTCCATGGCCGCACCATTACAACCATCTCTGCATCCTGCGATCCTGATTCCTATGGTGGATTCGGACCGCTTACTCCTGGTTTCGTCAAGGTGCCTTATAATGACTTGCCCGCTCTTGAAGCCGCATTGTCGGATCCTTGTGTGGCAGGTTTTCTGGTCGAGCCGATCCAAGGCGAGGCCGGCGTTGTGGTGCCTGATCCAGGTTATCTGAAGGGCGCTTACGAAGCCTGTAAAAGAAACCGGGTTTTGTTCATTGATGATGAAATACAAACGGGTATCGGTCGGACAGGAAAAATGTTGGC
>JBJTRB010000021.1:0-8358 GCA_046075925.1 Bacteroidota bacterium
TGATGGGTGTTCGCGTATGGCACGACACGTCTCGATGCCATCCATTTCGGGCATCATGATGTCAAGAATGATCAGATCCGGCTTTTCAGCCACAGCCTTCTCCACAGCCTCCCGTCCGTTATTGGCCTTGAGAACGATGAAATCCTCCTTTTTGAGGTTGTATTCCATGAATTCCAGAATATCCGGCTCATCGTCTACCAACAGAATCTTCTTAGTTGCCACGGGAATCGTTTTCCGTAAAATTAAGCAGGCTTATGTAAACTAATCGTTAAGCCAAGATAAAGAAAAGTTCAGCGATGAGTCGTACTCAGCGCCTTGTACATGGCCATCGCTTGACGGTTGGTTGCATCCAACTGAAGGATACGATTGATATGTTTCCGGGCACTCACCACATCACCAAGTAAGTAGCGTGTGCCGGCCAGGTTGATAAGGGCTTGGATATAATCCGGATCCAGCTTGACTGCAGCAGCATACATGCTATCCGCCCTTTGCAATTGTTTTTCTTCTGTAAGCAACAGATAGCCGTAATTGACCAGGACAGCGGGCTGCTTAGGATTCTCTTCCAATAAGAAATCATAATTGACCATCGCTTCCTGTATCAAGCCGGCATCATACTGGGCTTTTGCCAACCGGATTCGGAAATCAAGTTGGTAAGGAGCAATCGTGACCGAAGAACGAAGCCACGCCAATGCCTCTTGGAAAGATCTCTTCTGCAGATAACTATCGCCGATACGATAGCACGTCCATGCAGCGTCTGACTCATTCTTGCTTGATTTTTTTTGACCGAACCATTTCTTTGAAAGTCGGACCACCTCCTCAGGCTTGGAAGCGAGGTATGCATGCCTGATCATTGCAGCAATGACTACACTCGTATTGGTATCACATTGAGTGGTTAGCAGGACTTTGGCAGAATCCAGGTACCGGCTGCCCGAAACGAATTTCTCGTGGTAGTTCAGATAAGCCACGGCTTTGGACAAGGCAGCCGGACTGGAGTTGTTGATGCACGCCAAGGTCACGAACTCTTTGATGGCTTTCTTTTCGCCGGGTGTCACCGGAATCGAAATCCTGTGATCCGTGGTGACAACGTGCGGGATATCGATCGTATTGTTCTTGGGCATATGACAGCCCGAACAGTCCCCTCCTGCTTTCAACTTAGTGGCAGCCGGATCAGCACAAACTGACGTGGCAGCATTGTGGCAATTCCTGCAAGCATTGTTGAAGGTCTCAGGACCAGTTTCTTTCACGCTGACATGAGGGTTATGACAGGTGATACACGTCATGGGTCGAGAAGCTGCAACCTCTGATTTCTTACCTGCTGCAGCATGGCTGTTTATAAAGCAGCGACTGAGTTTCATACGTTCAGCATGGGAGGCCATGATATGCTCTTGCTCCCCTCCCTTGAAAACAGGCATGTATACGTCCATGACTTCAGACAAACGCATGCCTGGACGAAAATCGAAAAAGGTCTTCCCAGGCTGCAGTACAGCGTTGCCCTGGATGTGGCAGCGCTGACAAATATCCAACTGCAAATCGAGTGGTAATTTACCCGGATGCACGATGGAATAATCGGTATAGCGCGAAGTATCGATCAGTTCGCCTCTCTGCTTGGCTTCGACGTGCTTGCTTCCGGGACCATGACATCGTTCGCAATCGATTCCGTTTGGTACTTTGATGTATTTGTTTTCAGAACCAGCTACCAATTCCGGATAAGCATTGTGGCAGGTCATGCATTCCGCTTCGATCTTTCTGGAAAACCTTGAATTATGTCCATCCTCGAAGCCCGGAGGAAAATCCCACCGCTTCTCCTGGGTGTAATAGGTCATCGGAGCCTGATACACATACCCGTTGAACGAAACCATGTGTGAGTTGGTGTGTTGACCGGATCCAACGATGTAAGCGATTTGTTCCGTACGCTTATGAACGGTATCTCGATTCTTCAGCCGGAACTCGTCAAAAAAGAGCGACCCGTCAGACCAATGTGGGTGATAAGCAAGCTGCTTGAAAGGGTCTTCTAAAACCGTAGACGAATTGAAAACGGCAGCGCTCTTGGTGCGGCTTGCAGCTTCAAACGAACGACCCATGCCAGTACGGATGTAGGAATCATAAATCGATGCATGACATTGTCGACACGTCTGCATGCCCACGTAGGATGTGGTTGAATCCAAGGAAGCATATCGCTTCCCATCGGATGAATGCGATTCAGTATCGGAGTTACGGTTGCAGGAGGTCGAAAGAAATAAAAAGACGACCAGAAAAACGGAAGAAAATGATAACGTCTTCAACCGACGGTCAGCGCCGCACCAGCTGCATGATGTACTCATCGAAGAATCGGCCGTTCTCATGTATCCAGTCCTGCTTCAGGCCTGCGACTTCAAAGCCTGATTTCTTGAACAAAGCTACACTGCTTTGGTTATCGACACGCACATTGCAATAAAGTTGATGCAAATCGAGTACCTGAAATGAATATTCCAAGGCGAGGTGCAGCGCCTCTGTAGCGAAACCCTTGCCCCGATCGGCCCGATCGGCAATCAGGATACCAAGGCCAGCCCTTCGGTTTCGGGGATCGAACTCGAAAAGATCCACGCATCCGATGGTTTTCAATTCGCCTTCCTCCTCCGCATCGCCGACATATTTGAGATCGATCATCAACCTAAGCTGCTTGTTCGTATAAATGTCCTGATGGGCCTGATTGACAAACTCCTCCAGTACGAATCTGGAAAAAGGGGCCATGGTACCGCTTACACTCCAGATGGAAGTGTCGTTTTCCCAACGATAAAGTCGGTTAAGGTCAGAAGGCTCCAACGCGCGCAGGCGCACCAATTCCCCGGTCAGAAGCATAACGCATTTTTCATTTCAACAAAAATACAGAGCGGATGCGAAGTCAGGATACAGGAACAAAGTAGTTTCAACAAGCCTGTCAACAGTGGTCAGCCATCAGTAAGCTGTGATACCATCAAAAACATGTACTGCAGGACCCTCCAACCAGATATCGCCATATCCGCCTTTCCCATCCGGCTTGAAATCGACGCGCAGTCTGCCTCCTGGCGTGAATACTTCAACCGTACGCATGTCGGAAGAAATCCAATCAGAAGCATGCGCCACCAAGGCAGCGGCCGTAACACCTGTACCACAAGAAAGCGTTTCATCTTCCACTCCCCGCTCGAAGGTGCGTACATGAAGTTCATCGCCCTTGACGCTTACAAAATTGACATTGGTACCACCTGGAGCATGGATGGCTGCGTTGCGGATCGCAGCTCCCCGTTCCAGGACATTCACCAGCGAAAGCTGCTCGATAGGCTGTACGACGTGAGGTGATCCGGTGTCGACGAAGAGATGATCCCCACGCTTGTCTATTCCAGTCACATCATTCATGCGCAGCCTCACGGACCCGTCATCAGAAACGGTCGCTTCATGAGGGCCATCGACACCGAGGAAACGCATCTGTTTCCCTGCCAAACCGAGCAACAAGGCGAATGCTGCGGCACATCTTCCTCCGTTACCGCACATGGAACCTTCACGGCCATCTGAATTGAAATAGACCATTTGAAAATCGAATCCGACGGCAGGACGAATCAAGATCAAGCCATCAGCACCGATTCCTGTGCGACGATTGCACAGACTGCTCACATAGTCTTCGCTGGCAGGAAATGCCATGAGTAAATCATCGACCATGATGAAGTCATTGCCGGTGCCATGGAACTTACTGAAGCTGACTGCCCGTTTCATTTCAGCGATTTCATTTTCTCTGGGTCACGCAAAGTACGATAAGCCTGTAATTCCACAGCCGGCGACAATTCGAAAAATTCGCCTTCAGACTTCATGTAAATCAGGTCGTCAATCCTGAAAAGCAGGATCTGGTCAGGATGTTCTATACCGAACAATACCAACTTATCGTTCGACCAACGATACCCCTTGTAATTCACCGGATTCACCCAAAACTCCACCTCGACCGAATTCTTCGGCTCCTTCTCTTCAGGCAAACCCGCCGCAGGATTGAGTTGACGAGCAGCCTCTGCTGACATACTGCTTTTGCGAGTGCCCGTCGACCGATCATCCAAAACGATACGGGACGCTATGAGTAGTTGATCTTTACGGACGATGATTTCTTCCTGATCCGAGCTGAATGAAACGGAATCTACCTGTGGAGCTACCGCTTCTGTATCCAGAATAGTCTGATCATCCTTATAGATTGCAGTATCCTTAGTAGCAGTTGGCTTTCTTTCCGCCTTAGGAGGTGCAGAAGGTTGTTTAGAAACCAGCCGCGTCGCTTTCCGAACGAATCTGGTGAAGTCGACAGCTCGTTTACTCAGCGCTGAATCCGTACCCAGATAATTCCAAACCAATGAACCGGCGGCGACCAGGATTAAAAAAGTAAGGGTGACCTTGAGTCCGAATGGAATGAAGGACTTTCGGTAGTTGGTCATGCTCACAATTGTGCCTTTCAATCGGCGATCGGAGGCATCAACGATCCCAGCAAGGATATGCCGACGCAACTCCAACCTGTTACGCAAGGAAACATCCGACTCAAGTGTAGCCTTCAAAGCAAGCGATTCCGTGCCCGATAAATCACCTTGGATGTACCGGTCAAGCAGCCTGTTCTCCTTGGACCTCTCGTTCATCTTGATAATGATTTACCCACACTGACGTTTACGAGATTCTCCAGCAGTTCCATCGCACGGTCGATCTCGAATTCAGCGATGGCAGCATTTCCAAAGCCGAACCTGTCAGCTATTTCTTCGAACTTGAATCCTTGGACATAATAAGCTTCCAACAACTGCTGAGCCTGCTCATCCAATGCAGAAAAACAACGAGCAGCCGTAACAGAGATTCCATCAGGTGCTATCGTAATCTCCTTCGCCTTGTTCCGACCTTTATACCCCTTCACGTTTTCGCGTATACACTCCCGCATCAATAGTTCCAAATCCATCGGACCTGAGACTTTCTTCACCTGCAAGAACCGGATGATGCCCACGAGCATATCTGCAAAAAGTCGAGGAGTATCGGAGTCTCTCACACCTTGTCGACGCATCCAGCGACGAGTTGATTGGAAGTAACGCTTTGTGAATCGATCAAGCGCTTCGTTAGAGGAAGCCCGTAATCCTTGAATCAGACTGCTGTTGTCGGTCAGTGACATCTGTTTTCAGAACGGTAGCCAGAAGGATATGTGTTTGACATAATTACCTCTTGACTGAAAGAACGGCACGAAGTTACTGCAACAATGTCAGTTTGCATTAACAAATATTAACCGCCAGATAACTGTTCTTAACAGCGGAGTTCATAGCGGCTTCATTACAAACCGACGAACTTTGGCGGCATAATGTTTGACAATCCGAAATACCCCATGAAAAACATTCATCGTAACATGAGAAAGACAGTCATTTTGGTTCTCCTCGCCACGACCTCTGGCTTCGCGGGAGCATTTCTTTTCCAAAAGTCAGAAAACTCGTCCACTGGCCGATCAAAAGGTCCTATCGGCACTAGAGCAATGCCGATAAGGACCAACTACACCATGAACGGCGCAGCCGGCCTGCCCGATTTCACTGTTGCTGCGGAGCAAACTGTACATGGTGTCGTCCACGTCAACACTACTTTCAGTAGCCGCGGGAATGGCCAAGGCTCTTTCGGCTTCGACCCTTTCAATTTTTGGGGACAGCCGATGCCTCAGCGAAAACAGGAAGCGTCAGGTTCCGGTGTCATCATCTCAGAAGATGGATATATCATAACCAATAATCACGTTGTCGAAAATGCAGACAAGGTCGAGGTTACGCTGAATGACAATCGCAAGTTCGAAGCAAGGATCATCGGAACCGATCCGAGCACCGACCTTGCGCTATTGAAAATCGATGAAAAAGGATTGCCATTCATACCATACGGCAATTCGGACGAATTGAAAGTGGGGGAATGGGTGTTGGCCGTAGGCAATCCTTTCAACCTTACCTCTACCGTTACCGCAGGAATCGTCAGTGCAAAAGGCAGGAACATCGGCATCCTTCCTGACCAGTACAAAATCGAATCCTTCATACAGACGGATGCAGCAGTGAACCCTGGAAACAGTGGAGGTGCGTTGGTGAACACCAGGGGAGAATTGATCGGCATCAATGCAGCCATCGCTTCCAACACCGGATCCTATACCGGTTACTCCTTTGCGATTCCTGTAAACCTTGCACGGAAAGTAGTCGACGACCTGGTGGAATACGGCAACGTGCAACGTGGCTTCATCGGAGTCAGCATCCGGGATATGGACGCCAAACTCGCTGAAGAAAAAGGACTGAAGGAGACTCAGGGGGTATACATTGCCGGGTTGACGGAGGGAGGAGCGGCCGAGACGGCAGGTCTGAAAGAAGGCGATGTGATTGTTCGCGTCGGAGAAGTCGCTGTCAATTCCTCGCCTCAATTACAGGAACAGGTCGGACGATTTCGTCCGGGCGATAAAGTGAATGTCTCGGTGCTGCGTGAAGGAAAGGAACAGACTTTTTCGCTGGTCCTCAGAAACCGCGAAGGATCCACTACCATCATTAAAAACGATCAACCGCTCGACCTGCTTGGAGCCAGTTTCGAGAACACCCCGAATGACGATCTGAAGCGGTTGGGTATCCAAGGCGGAGTCAAAGTCGTCCGCCTCTCTTCAGGTAAGCTGCTTAGCTCTGGAATCAAGGAGGGATTCATCATCACGCACATCGACAAAAAGCCAGTGCGTTCGACGGAGGACCTCTCGGCCGTTTTGAGATCCAAACAAGGCGGCGTGCTGATTGAAGGTATTTACCCGAACGGAATGAAGGCTTATTATGGATTCGGACTCTGAAAAACTGAAAAACAACTCAAAAAGCGGCATTTCCAGTTATCAACAATCGGCAGAAGTTTTGAACCTGAAGGGCTCCGAATCTTGCGGCGCGTCAGGCAATCACCTACTTTTGCGGTCAGTTCGGAATCAGGAAATACTTCTTTTTTCGGCCATTTTTCTCAACCAACCTGGAACATGCGTCAGCTTAAGATAACCAAATCCATCACCAACCGTGAGAGCCAGTCCCTGGAAAAATACCTTCAGGAGATCGGACGTGAGGAGCTAATCACTGCAGAAGAGGAAGTCCGTTTAGCCCGACTGATCAAGCAGGGCGATCAAAACGCGCTTGACCGTCTGACCAAAGCCAACCTCCGCTTCGTGGTTTCCGTTGCCAAACAATACCAGAACCAAGGCCTCAGTCTGCCTGATCTCATCAACGAGGGCAATCTTGGTCTTATCAAAGCGGCGAAACGTTTTGATGAGACCCGCGGATTCAAATTCATCTCCTACGCCGTGTGGTGGATTCGTCAGAGTATCCTTCAAGCTTTGGCCGAGCAGTCGCGTATCGTGCGACTTCCTCTGAACCAAGTGGGTTCTCTCAACAAGATCGCAAAAGCCTATTCCAAGCTCGAGCAGGAATTCGAACGCGAACCTTCACCTGAAGAACTGGCTAAAGTCCTTGACATCCCGACCGAGAAGATCTCGGATACCATGCGCGTAAGCGGCAAACATGTCTCTATGGATGCTCCTTTCGTACAAGGTGAAGACAACAGTCTCATCGACGTCATCGAGAACCAAGATTCTCCGCGTGCCGACAGCATGCTCATGAACGAATCCCTGCAGAAGGAAATCGATCGTTCACTCAGCACGCTGACTGAACGTGAACGTGAAGTCATCCGCCTGTTCTTCGGCATCGGCATGGCGCACGGTCTTACTTTGGAAGAGATCGGGGCCAAGTTCGACCTCACCCGCGAACGTGTTCGTCAAATTAAAGAAAAGGCGATCCGCCGACTACGTCATAAGTCACGTAGCCGCCTGTTGAAGGCCTATCTCGGCTAATACTTCATAGGCAAACGCCTAACTCCGAACAGCTTTCCAATCGAAAGCTGTTCTTGTTTAAAACCCAAACCAAACCATTAACCCATGTCCCTGGAAGCACCTCAAGTATCCGTGAATTTCAAAGACAAATACGAGCATGAACTAGCCGACTGGATCGAGATGGAGAAATCAGCCATCAACCTGATCCAACTCACCGGCACATTATGGTTCGACCGATCCGTTGAATTGGTATTGTTCCGTAACCAACTTGTGGATCGCAGCGCCAGCGAAATCCTGCACCTCCACCAGTATGCCAAAGAGGTGGTGAAAAAATCCATCAGTATCCATGATACGGTCGCTCTTGCAGAGCAGCTTTTGAAAATGGACCTCGCACCTTCTCGAATTGATATCGGCAGACTCAACTACGAGTGGACGACAGAGCGCAGCAAGTACAAGGACATCGCTGATTTCGCCATCAATAAGCTGGGCGGTTTCATGGGCAAGGAAAAGAAATCCATCATTCCGCGTGACGTCGTGCT
>JBJTRB010000022.1:0-2385 GCA_046075925.1 Bacteroidota bacterium
ACACCTGCTACCTGGACAAAACACACTTTCCTTCCGCTTCAAACAGGAAGTCGGCGATAGCACACGATTTTCTCACTGGGGTATGACTGCCAATGTCCGCCAATGGTCCTTGGCGAAAAGGAATTACGCATTTCCGAATCACAAGCCTTGGCACCCTTCACAAGGCTTCGCCACCGTACTAATCCATGTGCCAGGAAATTGCATCCCTGACGACCCGAAGGTGAAAGCTTCGCTGCGCATCATCAATGCAGAAGGAGACACTTTCCGTTCCGCCATCAAGATTGAAACACGCGGACATACGACGCTTGATCTGATGCAGAAATCCTTCGGATTCCGTCTCAATGAAAAAGACCGCGCAGTGAACGATACAGGCATCCCAGGTATGGGAAGAGGTTCCGAGTGGGTGCTCTACGCACCGGCATGCGATCTTTCCATGATCCGAAATGTTTTTTCGTACGACTTGTTCCGTGATATGGGACATTACGCCGTACGCTATGAACCTGTCGAGGTCATCATCAACAACCGCTACCGCGGAATCTATTACCTCATGCAGCGCATCAGCATCGGTCCGGACAGGTTGTATCTGACGTTCGACTCCACCGCAGTCAACGACACCGCCAATAGCGCCTTCCTGGTCAATGTGGACAAGCCCGACACCAATGATCAAGTGATTTACCAATGGTACAGTCATTTCATCGTGCAAAAAATCGGGCGAAAGATTCCACCGCCTCCTTATCGTTCGCATGTCGGATCCCGATTGGAAATGATGCTGCGCATCGTCTATAAACGTTATGCGCCTTTGGACAAAGTGATCGACTTCGACTCCTTTGCCGATTACATGATTCTTCAGGAGCTCTCGCGCAACTTTGATGCCTACCGACTGAGCACCTATTTCCACAAGGATCATGACTCCATCGATCCAAGAATCCATGCAGGACCTCCGTGGGACTTCAATCTTGCGTATGGTCTTCCGGGCGAATCCGAGCAGGACGTATTCACTGGCTGGGTACACGAACAAAGGGAGAAAGTGGATAGTTTCTGGACTATTCTCTTCAATCGACCTGACTTCAATAAAGCACTTCGAAGCCGTTATGCTGCTTTGAGAAAAAGCATACTGACTGAACGCGCACTGTCAATGAGGATATACGCTGCTCACGACCGACTGAAACCTGCGATGTTCAACCACCAGGAATGGATCAAATGGCCCAAAGTGGTCGCGTGGCCGTACAAGGAGGTTCCTTTGAATGCAGAAGCCGAGTTGCAGCGAATGGAAGTATTTCTCCACGAACGGTTATTATGGATGGACGAACAACTCTTATCTACTGCAAAAAAGCGCTGACAGCCATTTACACGTGGATACGTTTTCGAAATCCGCGGTATTGTCCTATATTTAATCTTCTTAGAAAATCATTACATGAAAAAGTTTCTGCTGTTTTTTTTAATTTCATTTGTGTTGCTTTCCTGCGAACGTTCCGATGTGAGCCCATCCGTTGATCCTGTAAAAATGGAACGAGGAGCCTTGTACGAATACCTGATAGCTCCTTCAGCTACCAACCCATCTATCCTGCTCTTCAACAACAATCACTACGTTACTATTGACACACGGACAACCTTGCGCAACAAGCTGTTCGTATTCCTGCCGGGAACCGGCGGCTCGCCTGAATTCTATAAGCTGATCGTGAAAAAAGCCGCTTCACTCGGCTACCACGCCATCGGACTGATGTATCCTAACAGCAGCGACATGTATTCTTGGTCAGCATCCAATCCTGATAACAGTCAATTCGGAAAATGCAGGCAGGAGATTTTCGATGGAACCAATCAGACGTTTGGCGTTACAGTCGATGCGAACAACTGTATCAGGGGACGACTCGTGAAGTTGGTGCAGTATATGGCTGCACGTTATCCCGGACTCAATTACCAGCAGTTTCTCAACGGCAACGATGTCGTTTGGAGCAACTGCGTAGTGGCTGGTCATTCGCAAGGAGGAGGTCACGCCTTCTACATCGCCAAACAGGTAGCTGTCACCAAAGCCGTTGCGTTCGCTTCCATCGATTGGAATACGTTACTCGGCCGTAGTGCAGATTGGGTCACTGCTGCTGGCGTTACGCCTGTGTCCAAATTCTACTCGATCAATAGCACGCGCGATGAGGTATTCAGTTACACCAACGTGCAGACGCAATTAGCGGATATGGGTCTGACCGGTACGGCGACCAGCATCGACAACAATTCATCGCCGTACGGCGGCACACACAAATTGATCACCACTGCGAATCCGGCGATTTCGTTGGTGGTCCCTAACCACAACCTCACCTGCCTTGACGGGTACGTTCCAAAAACTTCCACAGGCAGTGTCACTACCGCCTTTGCCAATGCCTGGACGTATCT
>JBJTRB010000023.1:0-5245 GCA_046075925.1 Bacteroidota bacterium
TTAAAAGTGTATTGCTCTACCAACTGAGCTACGGAATCCTTTCTCTCTCAAAAAGAGCCAGTTACAACGAGGTAAAGCAGACTCTCCAGAAATAGAGGCTGCAAAAATAAAGTAAAAACGACACTCAGAACACCTTGTGAAAAAAAAATCTCAGCAGGGGAAATCCTCAAAGAATGGGGTGCCTTTCAAAAGGAGCTGAACGGTCGAAGAGATACCGGTAAGTCACCAGCGTGCGGCTTTTGGTGGTGCCCAAATCTTCTGCCACGCGTACCATCTTCGGGTTGAAGTCGCCGATCCATTGCATTTCATAGTCGGTATAGCGGGTCTTTTTCCGAAGCATATTCGCTCCCTCGATAATCATAAAACTGTCCACGCCTTTACCCTGATGCTCCGGCACGATTCCGAATACCAGCCCGATGAGTTTGTCGACCTTCCTGCTGCGTAATTTCACAATGAACCTGATTTTCTCCAGCCATCCGAACCGACCATTGAACAAGGCGAAAATCTGGTTGATATCCGGAAGATTGATCCACATGGCTATCGGTTCGTCGTTGTAGTAGACGAACCAGATAGCCAGTTCATCGATGACCGGCTTCATTTTTCGGAAAAATCCTTTCACCTGTTTTTCTTCCAATTCCTTCCCGCCGCCATGTCGTACCCAGGCTTTATTGTAGATGGTCCTGAAGTCTTCAGCGAACCGGTCAATATTCCGTTTCCTCACGTGCATTGTTTTATCTCCAGTCGTCGCAGCGATATGAGCATGCCTTTTTAAGAACTTCTCGTCCAGGCGGTCATGAACGGTCAAGGAAAAACACCACTGTTCAAAATAGGTCTTGAATCCGTATTGCTCGAAAAGTCGGCGGTAATAGGGTGGGTGGTAGTTCATCTTGTACGGCACCCGTGAAAACCCTTCCACCAACAAGCCCCACCAGCTGTCGCGCTCTCCGAAATTGATCGGCCCATCCATCGCCTGCATGCCTCTGTCGACCAGCCATCTTTTTGCCGTCTCGAACAACAGCTCCGCAGCTTGCTGATTATCGATGCACTCGAAAAAGCCTATGCCGCCAGTGGGTTGCTTTTCTTTCTTGGCAGTACGGTCATTGATGAAAGTGGCAATCCTGCCGATCGGCATTCCCTTCTGATCATAAAGCACGAAACGGGTGCATCGGCCATGCCGAAAGAACTTGTTCCGCTTCGGATCGAAGACCTCTTCGATGTCCTTGTCAAGTGGACGGATCCAATTCGGATCATCCCGATATATCATCAAAGGAAGATGCAGGAAATCCTCCCGATCGCGGTTACTGCTGACTTCTCTTAGTGTCATCGTCGGTCGCGAATTTAGACAATCCGTATCAACGAAAAGCCCCCGGAGGTGTCCGAGGGCTTTTAAACTAAATCAAGAACGTTCAATCACTTGGCGTTGATGGAGATCTTCTTTTGGAGCTCCTGGACGCTGGCCTTGAACTTCTTATCCGTCTCGATAAGGTTGTTCACGGTACGACAAGCATGGAGTACCGTAGCGTGGTCTTTTCCACCACAATGCGCTCCGATGCTGCTCAGCGACGATTTGGTCATGCTCTTGGCGAAGTACATGGCGATCTGCCTTGCCTGTACAACCTGACGCTTGCGGGTCTTGGATTTGAGCATTTCGATAGGAAGATCGAAGTAATCGCAAACCACCTTCTGGATGTAATCGATAGAAACCTCGTGCGTGGTGTTCTTCACGTATTTATCGATCATCTGCTTGGCCAACTCCAGCGTGACTGACTTCTTGTTCATTGAAGCCTGTGCAAGGATGGAGATGAGCGCACCTTCCAGCTCGCGGATATTGGAAGTGATGGAATAAGCGATGTATTCTACAATTTCCTTGGGAAGTTCGATCCCGTCCTGATACATTTTGCGGTTCAGGATGGCGATTCTTGTTTCAAGATCCGGCATCTGCAAGTCGGCAGCCAGTCCCCACTTGAAACGGCTGAGGAGTCGTTGCTCCATTCCTTGCAGGTCGACCGGAGCTTTATCGGAGGTCAGGATGATCTGCTTGCCGGTCTGGTGCAAATGGTTGAAGATGTGGAAGAATACGTCCTGCGTCTTTTCTTTTCCTGCCAGGAACTGGATATCGTCGATGATGAGTACGTCCATCATCTGGTAGAAATGGACGAAGTCGTTCTGTTCGTTGTTCTTGACAGCATCGATGAACTGCAAGGTGAACTTGTCAGAGGTGACGTACAGAACGGTCTTGCCCGGGTGCTGGTTCTTGATTTCGATACCGATAGCGTGTGCCAGGTGGGTTTTTCCCATGCCTACCCCGCCATAAATCAACAGCGGATTGAATGCAGTTCCTCCCGGCTTGTTGGCTACCGCATAACCGGCAGAACGTGCCAGGCGGTTGCAATCGCCTTCGACAAAAGTGTCGAACGTGTAGAGGGGGTTCAGTTGCGACTCGACATTGACCTTCTTTAATCCAGGGATGATGAAGGGGTTACGGATCGAGTTGTTGCTGTTGTTCATGGGAACCGTCACTGGCGCATTCTTGAGCTCAGCGGCGGTCTTGGTAGGGATACGGACCGTATAAGGCTTATCGGCAGTACCGTGTTCCATGACGATGCTGTACTCCAGACGACCCTCGTTGCCAAGTTGTTGGCGGATCACTTTTTTCAGCAGCGTGATGTAGTGCTCCTCCAGCCATTCATAAAAGAACTGACTGGGCACCTCGATTGTGAGCACCTTGCCATCCAGCTTTACCGGCTTGATGGGTTCGAACCACGTCTTGAAATTTTGCGGGCTGACGTTGTCCTTGATGATCTGCAGGCATTTTTTCCAAACACTCTCGCAGGTTTTTTCCATAAATAGTCTCCTCGAAGAAAAAAGGTTGTGTTTCTGTGGTTGTAATCGTTGTCGATGATCGTCGCTTAGTTCAGCTGCTGGTGGTGGTTGCTACCGCAAAGCTGCGTCCCGAAGCGCGATGCGAAAATCGGTCAACAAATTTGTTAATAAAAGGAAAGAAAAAAAAATTTCTCATGCTATTGTATAATAAAAAGTTTTTTCCATGAAGCGTGCTTCTGATTTTTTCGTATCTGAGCCATTGAAATCGAAGTCCACTCTTCCCAGTCGGACACCGCCCCATCCTGCCTGTACAATGGTAGTCATTTTCCCTTCTACATTCTTACAGCTCACCGGTTGGTCGAGGAACGTGTGGGTATGTCCACCGATGATCAGGTCGATTCCTGATGTCGAATTCGCCAATCGTACATCGGAAATCTTTTCGCTATCGTACCGATAACCCAGGTGCGAGAGGCAAATCACCATGTCGCAGCCGTAGTCGTGTCTCATCAGCCGTACCATCTTCGAAGCCGTCATCACCGGGTCAAGGTATCGGGTGTTTCCGCAGGATGACGGGTCGACCAATCCATTCAGTTCGATGCCAAGACCGAAGACGCCGATGCGCATCCTGTCTTTCTCGAATACTTTGAAAGGGCTGCATCCCCCTGAAGCGGGAGTATCACTGAAGTCGTAATTCGCACACAGAAAGGGGAACCCTGCCTGCTTCATGCGCTCCGCGAGGTTGATGATGCCGCCATCGAAGTCATGATTTCCAATGGCGCTGGCATCATAGCCCATCTCAGTCATGAGACGGATCTCCGGTTCGCCATTGAATAAATTGAAGTAGGGGGTACCCTGAAAAATATCCCCGGCATCCAGCAACAAGACGTTTTCTTCTTCTTTGCGTATACGCTTTATCAGCGCGGAACGGCGTGCAAATCCTCCCGCACCAGGGAATTTCGGATCGTTCAATGGGAAAGGATCGATACGGCTGTGTACATCATTCGTGTGAAGTACGACCAGTCGCTGCATCCTGCTCCTGGCGCTGATGATTGCAGGCCAATTGCCTGCTGCCATCAATATGGCAGCACCAGCAGACTTTTTTAGGAATTTTCTTCTGTCAGTCTTCATGGCTGATTCTTCCGTCTAACCGGATACTGATGTGCTTCCCGGATGCAGTGAGTTGACGAGTATGCGCAATCATCGCATCCCTTATTTTCAGTGAGGTGTCGGACTTCTTTGCTGCTTTCTTGAACACATCGAACTTATCACCACCATTGGCAAGATAATCTGCTGTCATCACCCTGTAGGTGCTATTCTCTTCCAGCGCTTTACCTGCAATCATCACCCGCGCAGCCTTGTTTTCCTTATTGACACTGAACCGGATTCCGGATACGGGCGTACCGTTCATGGAAGAAATGAAATCACAGAGTTCCATCACCTGACTACCGGTCAGTTCCAGAATGAAAAGTCGGTTTTCAAATGGCATCACTTCGTACAGGTAGCCCAGGGTGATCGTTCCTTGCGGAAGCGGTTTTCGCAAGCCGCCATTGTTCAGGACGATAAAATCAGCCGTATCGATTCTGAGGACTTTCGCTGCTCGGTTACCTGCTGCAAGACACAGATCAGCAACAAAATCGCCAAGTGTACCTTCCGGATTCCCTCTTTCCAATACGGCATCCGAGGTGCAAACCGTCTCTGACATGGTCAAGGACAACTGCTGACGAAAAGGATCGGCCAGACGGTAGATATTGGAATCCGTCTCTGCCTGCACGGAGTCGACAAGTGTGTATTGCTTACCGCTCACTGCCGGTTGCGGCGACTTGCATGCTGCCAGAAGTAGCAGCGCCATAATAAAGAAATAGCTATTGAGTAGTCTCGTCATGAAGTCGGGGCGCAATGTTAGCAAATCGTTCCTGATTATCTTCGTGCTCCAAGCAATTCATCGATATGTACAAAACAGAGACTAAAGTAAGGGTGCGTTATGCGGAGACCGATCGCATGGGCTATGTGTACTATGGTAACTATGCCACCTACCTTGAGGTTGCCCGAGTGGAATTGCTGCGCTCGCTGGGCTTCAGTTACCGTTCGCTGGAAGACAAAGGCATCCTGCTGCCTGTTTCTGACATGAATATCCGGTTCTTGCGTCCTGCTTTCTACGATGACCAATTGGTGATTCGTACCACCGTATCGGAGAAGCCCGGCGTTCGTATCCAATTCGAGTATGAAATCGTGAATGAATCCGCTGAGGTGATCACAAAGGCGTCCACCACCCTGGTTTTCATCGATAAATCCACTGGTCGCCCGTGTCCTCCTCCAGAGGATGTGCTTTCAGCTTTCCTGCGTCATTTCTGACACAGTAGGTCACAGCTTTTCCATCAACTCCTTGTACAGGAGTACGGTCTGCTCGATATCCTGCTTGTTG
>JBJTRB010000024.1:0-2984 GCA_046075925.1 Bacteroidota bacterium
CGCCTCTTCCGGTTTCAGCAACGAGGTCGCTTCGCGGCGGGGAGCATAGACATCGAGTTGCACGCCACTGCCGGTCGAAGCGAGCTGAAGTCCGTACGCGACTCCCGAGCCGGCCACGGCGAAATCGGTATCGCCCTCCATCAAGCGGAAGTCGCCGGCGACCATCATGCTGTCGACGCCTGCATGTTCAGCGAACCCTTCGCCTACACCTTTTATCGTAACGATGAGTTGCCGGTCGTTGTAGCGTACCAATGCATTCTCTTCGATGACAGGTATCAGCTTGCTGATGCCATCCAATTCCTGGAGTTTTCGGATCGGCAGCGAATCGGTTCGGAAGTTCTTTCCGTGTGCTGCTTCTATCCGGATGTCCGGATCGAAGGAGTCATAAAGGCGGATCACCAGGTCTTCGAAACCGTTGAAGACCGATAGGACGATGATCAGTGCTGCTGTTCCTACGAGCACACCGGCGACAGAAACCAATGAAATGATGTTGACGGCCCGCTGCGATTGTTTCGACAGGAAGTATCTCCTTGCTATGAAAATAGGAAGACGCATCAGACTGTCGAGAATCGGTTGGTTGGAAGAATCACACCGCTTTTTTCGTCCGCCATTCCTCGTCCTGGAATATTAAGATCATTTCCACGCCTTCACGATCAGTCCGGTACCGGTAGCGTGACTTACGGTCACATCCATCCAGTTCAGCAGATAGGCGATCGGGTAGATGACGATATAATAGGGAATGAGCGGAATGAAAAACAGTTTTGAAACGCCCAGCAGTTGGATAGGATATTTCATGGACAGTCTCCAGGAGATCTTCCCCGGCGCACCATACTGATACCTGGCTTCCACGCGGGAGAAACCGGCTGAGCGAAGCTTGCCTTCGATGTCACGGATATTGTAGCCGTCCCTCACATGCTCCTCGATGAAGGAACTTTCTCCTTCGCCATGCACGTCGCTTCCCCCTTGGTCGGATGGCGTCGAGATGATCAACACACCGCCTTTTTTCATGGAGGCATGGTAGTTACGGAAAACCTGCACGTCGGGCTCGATGTGTTCCATCACATCCACACAAACCACCAGGTCGTATTTTTCCGGATCGACGAACGTGGTGAGATCGCCTACCTGGAATAGCACGTTGCTGCTTCCGATCGAGGAAAAGAAGCGGTTACAATCGGCTACCTGCTCCTCCTTCACATCGATGGCCAGGATATTCCACGATGGGTGATTTCGGTTGATCCAATAAGTGTACTGACCGAAGCCTGCACCGGCATCCAGTACTTGAACGGGAGAGTTGCCTTTGAGCAAGGAGGGAGTGAGCGAACGAAGTTCTTTGTGCACGTGCCAGGCGCGTAGCAACAGCAGATCGAGAAGTCGATAAAAGACTTTCCTGAGGAATGGCGTCCGGTTGAAGACGTTACCGAGGGAGCGTTTTATAGGATCGTATTGCATAGCAAGATGAAGTGATGGCAGTATCAGGAGTGCTCTGCGGATGGAAGGTCGTTGTTACCTTCTTTCGGACGGGTTTCGTTCAGGAGCTTATCGATCTTCTCCACGTAGTCGAGCGAATCATCCAAAAAGAACTTGAGCTCCGGAATGATGCGTGCCTGATGGCGGATCCGATTACCCAGCTCCCTTCTGATTTCCTTGTTGTGGGTATCGATGGTATCGATGACGAGCTGGGCGTCTTTTACGCCGAACACACTGATATAGACTCTCGCGATTCCCAGGTCAGGACTGACACGGACGCCGGTGACGGTTACGAAGGCTTTACCGTAGTATCCCGGACCGTTCCGTTGGAAAATATCGCCCATCTCGCGTTGAATGAGCCTTGCGTACTTGAGTTGACGGGTCGAGTCCATGGTCAGGCGAAGATAGTCAAATAAGACGGACCCTCCTTGCGTTGGAATGGCCCGTCGCGCATGCGATTTCCTATCTTTGAAACGTGAAAAACTACTTGCGCTTGCTCGGACTGGTCCGCTCTTACAAGGGCTATGCCGCATTGAACATCGTGTGCAACATGTTTTCGGTGGTTTTCTCCCTTTTTTCCTTGACGATGGTGGCCCCTTTCCTCAACGTGCTTTTCAACCAGGAAGCATCGTACCAGCCCATGCCGTGGAGTTTTTCCGTGAAGGTGTTGCTGAACAATTTCAATCATTACCTCGGACAATACATTGCGGCCAACGGACAGATGAATGCGCTCACGCTGATATCCATGTTGGTCGTGTTCATGTTCTTCATGAAAAACCTGTTCCGCTATCTGGGAATGTACTTCATGTCGCCGATCAGGAACGGGGTGGTTCGCGACTTGCGGAATTCCATGTTCGACAAGGTCTTGTTTCTTCCCTTCTCCTATTTTTCCAACGAACGTAAAGGCGATTTGATCGCACGGATGACAAGCGATGTGCAGGAAATAGAATGGAGTATCATGCAATCGTTGGAGGTGATCTTCAGAGAACCGATTACGGTCATCCTCTTTCTCACCACGATGGTGCTGATGAGTCCGCAGTTGTCGCTTTTCGTTTTCATCCTGCTGCCTGTAGCCGGCTTGTTGATCGGGCAGATCGGCAAAAGCCTGCGTCGCACCTCATCCAAGAGTCAAGCGCAGATGGGAACCATGTTGTCGGCGGTCGAAGAAACGCTCGGTGGCCTCCGCATCATCCGCGGATTCACGGCAGAAGCGTTCACGTCCGGTAAATTCCGTCGCATCAATGACGAGTACCGCCGCTTGATGGTGAAGTTGTACCGCAAGCGCGACATGAGTTCGCCGCTGAGCGAGTTCATGGGTGCATGTGTCTTGGTGGTCGTCATGTATTTCGGCGGCCGGCTGGTGCTTTCCGAAGCGCATGCTTTGGAGCCCTCTGTTTTCATTGCGTTCATCGCCATCTTCTCGCAATTGATTCCTCCCGCCAAGGCATTCACAGAGGCGTATTCGAATGTGCAAAAAGGACTGGCTTCGGCTGAGCGCATCAACCGCATTCTTGATG